>JAHIEM010000103.1 GCA_018901625.1 Nanobdellota archaeon | reverse complement strand
GGGGGTTGGTTTTGTTTCTGGGCTTGATTTTACTCCTTAATCTTGTTTCTGCAACTGAGATAGGAATCTCACCTTCTAAACTTGAGTTTTCTGGCAAGAATGGAGAGGTGATATGCAGGAATTTTGAATTGATTACTAAGGACAAGGAATATTTGAGAGGTGAGGACAGGTGGAGTTCAGAAGATTCCAGAAAGCTGGAAGATTATAATCTGAGAGCTGATGAGCTTGGGATTGAGATTGATTATACTAACAGCATTGAGTTTAAAGGCAGACAGATTATTGAGGTTTGCCTGCAAACTCTTGATTCTGGAGTTTATTATGGAGCGCTGATTTATAAGACTGACAGCGCAGGTGTTGGAACGTGGTTAAAAGTTAATATTTCCAGAGAGTTTATTGAGAATGGAGTTTCCAGAACTAGCATGACTGGAATGAGTGTTTTTGAAGAAGGCTCTAATTTTGCTGTTTTTTCGGTATTAGAGTTTATTTTTCTTGTGATTATTTTCTTAGTTTTAGTCTATATTCTGAAGAGTAATAAACTATTTAAGTATCGGGAGTGAGAAGATGTCATGAGTTATCTTTTTCTGTAAGTCTCGATTGTTTTTCTGAGCATTTCTCTTTTATTCTTTTCGCGCCTTCTGTAGAGAAGAAGCGAGCCTGTGTAGAGTGTTAAGAATGCTCCTGCCCCTGTAAGTGCTCCCTGCGCTGTTCTTGCTATTTCATAATCTGAAACAGAAGATTCACCTGTTTTTTCAAGTGTTTTTGTTTTATTTTCTTCTGTCTCGCCTATTCTCTGCCCCATACTTGCGCCCACTATTGTGAATATTCCTGTCCCCAGCAAGCCAATTAATCCAGAAATGATTATCTTTCTTGTTTTGGGCATGATTATATTATTCTCCGCAAGTTTATAATTTTTTGGTTTTTGAAATGTGTATTCTAGAATAGCAATTAATTTAAACTCTTATGGTAGATTAAGACTATGAAAAAAGGATATTATTGTGAAATGAGAAATGGGTGTTAATTGCATTCATAATTCTGCTGTTGACCATCATTGTCCTGTTCTTGATAAAGTGAGAGAGGAATATAAAGAGGCAGAATTAAGGCAGACATTAGAAGACAGATGAAAATTTGGTTTATTGCCCTGCCCCAGTATCATCTTTTAAAACATCGGGGGATTAGAATCTTATAAGCGTTTCTATAAACTTTCTCTGGTGCATTAAGTGGGCTTATTCTTTAAGAATTTCAATTGTTATTTCTGCCAGAGTTCCAGGACAAAGTTTGTCTTGTAACAAAGTTGGCACTATTATTACGGCTTGCGAGCCATGTTTTGCTATTTTCTTTGTTATTGTGAATTTATTATTACTCATCTTTATCTATAGGTTTTTGATCCCATTCTTTTAGAATTGCTCTCCAATTAGGGAAAAACTCTTGTCCGGCTTCAACATCAATGCTACAACAAACTCCTTCTGGCCAGTTGTCATAGATACTTCTTTGGTAGGGATTGTCATACAGCCCACCGATCTTTTCTTCTGCCCTTTTTTGAACCTTTCTAATTCTTTCGGCTAATTCTCTGAATAATCCTTCAGAAGGGAATATATGAAATGTATTCTCAATGTAAATCGGTTTTTTGGTTTCAACTTTCTTAGGGGGTCCTAAAATAATTTTGGGCATTTTAAGCTCCTGAGCAATACTTTCTAAATTTCCTTCAGAGTACTCTGTTTCAATAGTCTTCCTTTGAGTTTTTTGCCCTATTTTCTGAAAAACACGAACATAGGGAAAATAATATCTTACCTTAAAACCTCCTCTACTTCCATTATTAGTAAATCCCAAATGTTTAGTAGTATGCTCTGCACCAAGTCCAGTGTCATGGTAAAATTGAACAATATCCTCTTTACTGAATTGTTTTCCAAAATCTTGCATAACTCTAGCTAATCCCTTGATAGTTGGGTTATCCAAGACTCTTTTTCCATTAGGTATTGCAAGTACAAAATGTCTTCTGTATACCTCTTGGGGTTCTGGATTAGGCTCGCTGTATGTTGGATTAGCTTGCACCGGAGGATCTCTTAAGCTTTCAATGCCTGGGGGACCAGTAAAGTCGTCAAGAAAACTATCCACAACTTGCAGCTCTACTTTATCGACCGCGTTATAAACTGGTCTGATTAACTTCGTTACTGGTATCATGTTCTTTCTCCTGTTAATTTACTTCTAGAAATCATTTTTCGAGTAAGATAGTCTATGCAAGAGAGAATTGCTTCTCTTGCGTTAATTCCTGCAATAGGTATATCGTTAGCTAACTGCATGTATTCGTCAAAATAGTATGTTCTTATTCTATGCAGACCTTCCTCAAAAGAATCTTTCCATTGATGAATCCAACTTGGGCTGCGGCTGCTTAAATCAAGTTGCTTCATACTAGAGTGAGCATTTTCAGCTTCTTGTCTGAACTGTTCTAGTTCTCTTTCAATTTCTTTTATTCTGTATTCCTGTTTCATTTTCTTTATCCTAAAAACCCCTGAGAGCGGGTTTTTCTTACTATATAGTGGTATTTTGCCTTTCTTATAAGTTATGACTAAAAAATACCTTAAAATGACAAGATTTATAAACTATTTGTAATTATCTTAAAATATGATTAAAAGCATTGGAAAGAATGAATTCAAGCTTGATTTGAAAGATAGAAAGATACTTTACGAACTTGATTGGAATTGCAGGCAAACATGCTCGCAGATTGGAAAGAAAGTTGCTCTGTCTTCTGAGGTTGTAAATTACAGAATTAGAAAAATGGAAGAAGAAGGAGTAATCACTCAGTATCAGGTTGCACTGGATTTATCAAAACTGGGAATAATTCAGTTTAAAATCCTTTTGAGTTTTCAGCATATGGATTCTAAGAAACTTGATGAGATCTTAAAAAATCTGAAGGAGAATAAGAGTGTTAAATGGATTGTTTCATGCAATGGGAGTTGGGATTTGCTTATTTCATTGGAAGCAGAGTCAATTCAAGAAATAGACTCTTTAAAGAATGAGATTATGAGTTTATTTGAAAATTATATAAACAAAAAGGCAGTCTCTATCTTTTCGTCCGGATTTGTTTATAACCGTGATTATTTGACCGGCAAGAAAACTTACAATAGGACTCGGGTCATAGTTTCGGGAGACAAGAAGGAGAAACTAGATAAGATTGATTTAGAAATCTTAAAGAAATTGGCTGAGAATGCAAGAAAACCTATTGTAGACCTTGCTGGTGAGTTGAAAACGAGTGCAAGAGTTGTAAATTACAGAATAAGGCAGCTAGAGAAAGAAAGAATAATTACTGGATTCAGGGTTGCTATTAATTATGACAAACTTGGGATTAGGT
Source organism: Nanobdellota archaeon (assembly GCA_018901625.1). Classification (GTDB taxonomy): domain Archaea; phylum Nanobdellota; class Nanobdellia; order Pacearchaeales; family GW2011-AR1; genus JAHIEM01. The sequence goes on along the minus strand of JAHIEM010000103.1, from coordinate 10,702 downwards.
TCTATAAGACCTTTTTTTACTTAGACTCTCCGAAGAAGGAGAGGCTTGAAAAACTAGGGGATTATCTTGCGAGCAATAAGAATGTTATTCACAATCTTAAGGTTGTAGGAAGCTGGGACATAGAACCCGAGTTTGAAGTTTATTCAGAAACTGAATTTAGCTTTATAATAGAAGATTTGAAAGATAAATTTTCTGATATAATCAAGAGTATTGACATAGTGACTATCTCGAAAGAGCACAAGTTTGTATACCTCTAAATTATTGGGTAGATTTAATCAACTCTAACCACCTATTTGGAGTTTCAAATTTTAAGGAAGGAATTGCTAACTCGCTTGGAGTCTTACCTTTCAAAGCTTCATGCTTCTTTATGAAATTATAATAGATTTCTATGCCTTTCATTAAGGCATAAGCACTTTCTAGTGAGCCATGAAAACCTCTGAAAGTTTTTGTTCTGTGCCTTATTGTATTGTGCATTCTCTCAACCCATATGTTAAATCCTTCTCCCTTTGAGGCATTGACTACTTTATGGTTTATTTGATATTTTCCTAACTTATTATTATAGCCATAAGTTTTCTTTACAATATTTGTATAAGCAGTTAATCCATCTGTTGTAATTGTTTGGACATCTTTTGCTCTTTCTTTTATTCTTAAAAGAACTTGCCTGATTGAGTTTTGACTTCTATGCTTAACATAAGCAGAACTAACCATAAATCTTGTTTTAACATCTATTGAATCAATAAACCAGTTACACTCAATTCCTCTTTTCTGCTTATGGCTCTTTCTTCTATGATACTCCATTTCATCTAACTCTAAATAACTCCCAGTATTTAGTTTAAGATTATCTGTAAAAGAAGCTATCTTTAAACTGAATTTTCTAGCCCATCTTAGAATCGTGGAATGATCTGAATTATGGGGGAAGAATGCCTTGAAATGCTCCTGAACTTCTCTAGTGCTTAATCCTCTAAAGAATAAGTCTAAAGCACAAGTTATTTTTTCAGGAGTATTTCTCATTCTGAAAAATGGGTTTTGAGGGATAAACTTTTTGTAGCAGGATTTGCAATAATATCTCTGTTTCTTTCCACCTAGCTTTGTTTCTGTATATCCTCGCTTAACTATCTCTTTGCTTCTACACTTTGGGCAGATTATCTCATTTGTCATAGAATAATTAGGCACCCGAACTATATAAACCTTTCGGCACCCTAATTATCACTATTTAGTGAAAATACCGGGAATCCCGGTGTTTTAGAAGGGTTTATAAACCGGGATTCCTTCTCGAGAGCATGAAAATCCATTTATCAAATAGTGTCTGGATAGGAAACATAGACCCATTTATCCATTCGTTTGATACAAGCAATGACAAAATTTTAGAGATAACCTCCCACAAAAAATGGGTATCGGTACATCCAGTAGTTCTATGCATGATTACTGGATTAGGTTTGTTTATTAGAAGGAAGAAAGCAGAATTAAGTTTTGAAAAAATGGAAGCAACATCAAGGCATTATTTTGAGAGGATGGGATTGTTTAAGATTTTAGGGCTGGATTCTGGAATTAAAATCACTCCTCATGAATCTGCAGGCAGATTTATACCTCTACAACTTATAACCAATTCCTCAAATCTAGATGATTTTATTTGTGAAATGATACCTATGTTGCACCTTCAACCAGAGCAAGCAGAACCAATAAAATATATAATCAGCGAATTAGTAAGAAATGTTTTTGAGCATGCGTCCGCCCCAGATGGTGCAATTGTCTGTGCCCAGTACTACAAAAAAAGCAACACCATAAGAATTGGAGTAGTTGACACGGGGGTAGGTATAAGGCATACTTTAGAAAGATTTTATCATCCTAAAGATGATCTTAATGCACTCGCTTTAGCTTTAACTCCGGGGATAACTGGAACAACAACCAAGATAGGGGGGACAGAAGCAAATGCTGGTGCGGGTTTGTTTTTTATCAAATCTCTTGCTAAGATAAGCAGAGACTTTTTTATGATATACAGCGGAAAAGCGATGTACAAATTGCTAAAAAACCCAAAAAATAAGCAAGCAAAACTAATTTCTGACCCGCTTAAAGACCATTTTTCTTCTGAAGCAAACTTACCATTTTGGAATGGAACAGTAGTTGCCATAGATTTGTGTTTGAATAATACTCTTAACTTTAATGAGCTACTGGATTTAATTAGGAAGGTTTATCGAGAAGGAAGAAAACAACAAACTAAACTTCGATATAAAAAACCGCAATTCATCTAAAATATGGAAATAAAGCTTTATGAGTATGTTGGAACTTTTGCAGAAAATAAAGACATTGCAAAAGATATTAGAATAAATAAAATAATTCCGAGTCTAGAAAACAGTGAGGAGATTACATTAGACTTTGACAAAGTTAAGTCTGCAACTCAATCTTTTGTGCATGCCCTAATAAGTGATGTAATAAGAAAAAATGGAATAAAGATTTTAGATAGAGTTTATTTTAAAAATTGCAGCGACACTATCAAAAAGATAATTGAAATTGTTATAGAATACATGCAAGATCATTCTTAATCTTCCTTTTCGATAATAATTTTATTTTCTTCTAGTTTGACAATTACTTCTTTATCTAAAAGTTTGCTGTCTTCTGCAACCTTTTTAGGAATGTTTATTCTATACTTTATGTATTCTGTATTTCCTATCTTCTTATCTAGAACTTTCATTATCTTCATAATTTTATTAGGCACCCTAAGTTTTTAAACATATCGAAAAACTTAGAAAAAACCTACTTGCCAAGCCCACTTAACGCACCAGAGAACTATAAACCGAGATGGACAAAGAGTGATAACTAATAGGGGAATAGATTATGTTCTTGAAATAAGAGTAAAATCTGGATTAAGAATTATTGCAGCATAATTTACAAATAGTTTTTCTTATGACATCCTCTGAAACCTCGTGCTTCAGGAATATAAATTCCAGCAAGGTAAAATTTATAAGGGAGTCTTTCATTTAATTAATATGTTAAAAAGAGGGGTCAACATATCTTTTATAATAGTCCTGCTTTTATCAGCTTCTCTTGCAAGTGTTTCTGCTGCAACTACTGATGATGAATTTAAAAAAATTGCTAATTATGCAAGAGAGTATGAAACTGGAAATATCAATTATGTCCAGCTTTTAATTTATAGTTCTGCTGTCCGCGAAAAAATGAATGAAGTTTTGGGAGCAACTGGCAGAGAAATAGGCGGAGTTTTAAAGCAGGAGCAAATAAAAAAAATTCTAGGAGAGGCAGCAGAAGAAACAAAATGGGCATGGTCTGAAGGAGAGGAGAAAGAAATAAAATTAGACAATCCAGCCCCTGTATGGAAAAAAATAATATTTGACGGGAAAAAAATCCAGATAAAATTAAATGCCTGGCCATCTATATTCAGCAAAAAAGAGTTTAAAGAAGACGAGCAGGAGAAAAATAAAGCAGTTGAAGACTTGGAAGGAAAATTAATTTACAGGCTGAATTTTGAAATTGAATTTAAAAAACCAGAAGAGCAGCTGGATATTCTGGGAAAGATAGAGGGTATTCAAAAACTTGCGCAGATTTTTAATTCAGATTCTTCATCTGAAAATGCAGAAGCGCTTGCTAAAGAAAGCGTGAATGCAGAAAGAACTTTTGAATCTTATTTCAGGCAGAGCGGAGGAAAATGCGAGGATGTAATGGCAAGTATTTTTGGCACAGAAAATAAAAGGCAAACTCAACAGATGCTTGTTGAAGAAATCAGTTTTTGTGAAGGGGATAATTTTGAGGTAATTGCAAGATTAGAAATGTGCGAGGAGTGCGAGTGGAACTGGATAAATCTGGATTTTTGGTTTGAAGGAAGAGGGCCCGGGTTTAAGCCTAAAGAAGAAGAGATGAGCACAGATTCTCCTGAAAGTTTTAAGAATATGAATTCTGCCCAGTTTGAAGAAGAAATCAGAAAAATGATAAGCAGAATAAAGCAGTCATGTGATAATAAAGATTTTAACTCTATTATGAGTGCGAAAAACAAGCTCTGGCCTTTAAATGAAGCATGGAATCAGCAGTCAAATAATGTCTGGGAAGAGGTTGATAAAACTTTTAAATCTCAGGTAGAGTCTATGACTCAAGAACAGCGTTATGAATTTGACCAGAGCTATGGATGGATAAAACAAGAGCAGGAAAAACAAAAAAAAGTAAAAGAGCTGATGAAAGTGAATTATGAATCAAGAAAACAATTTTATTTGGACTTATTTTCTGATTATGATAAAAAAGAGTATTATTACACCCAGGTTGAATTCCAGAAAAGACTAGTTGAAGAGTTTAGAGAAAGAGGAGAAGAAATCTGCGATAATAATCAGGATGACAATGAAAATCAGGCAATTGACTGCGCTGATGAGCAGTGCGGGGGTAAAATTTGCGGCAGAGGAACAAAAACATTGCAGGATGGAAATGAAACAAAAGAAGTAGAATCTGACTTTTACTGCATTGAAGGGCAGTGCAAAGAAAGAGGTGAGCTGCAAGAAGTTGTTAGGAATATTTCTATGACATGCCCAGAACTTTCTTCTATAGAGTGCCCTGAAGGGGGCCGTGTTTTTTTTAGCAGATATGACAGTGAAACTAACTGCCCAATAGAGACTCAGTGTTTAGGAGAAACAGAAGTGTGTGAAGCAAGTGAAGATTGCAGACAGCCTGCCTGTGGCATAGCAGAGTGCATTGAAAAGAAATGCCAGGTGACTGAATTAACAGAGTGCAGGGCATTTGATTGTATAGAAGGAGATGAAAGAATCTGCGAGTCAGACGGAAGAATTGTTGAAATTTGCACTAATGGTTTTTGGGAGAAGATTGGAGAGTGCGGAGAAGAGCCAGAAATCAGAGAAGAGATTATTTTTGGAAATGAGTGTGTAAGTGCAAATGAGTGCGGAAGCAATAATGTTTGCAGTAATGGGGTTTGCCAGTTAATTCCGCAGGTGATTGTCACAGAACCCTTAGAAGATAGTGCATCTCAATCAGAAACTGAAACACAGACAGAAGAAAGTTTAGAAGATGAAATTTCAGGGCAAGAACCTCAAGAACAAACTTTAGAGCAAGAAAATGAAGAGCAAACCTCAAATGAGCAGGAAACAAGTTCTGAATCAATTCAAGAAATAGTTCCTGAGCCAGTTCAAGAAACAAGTTCTGAATCACAAGAGCCTGGAATAACTGGAAATTTTATTTTTAATTTTATAGGAGCAGTATTTTCAAGAATGAGAGTTAGTGGAAATGCTATAAATGGGTTTGATGTGGAAGAAAGTGTTTCAACTGAGCCAGAAATATCTCAGCCAGAACCAGGTGAAATAAACCCAGAACCAACTCAATCTAATGAGAATCAACCGGAAGGACAGCTAGAAAATCCTAATCAAGAACAGCCTCAACAAGATTATCAACAACCAATGGAAAATTGGGAGGATGACAATAGAAAGCAGGAGGATGACAATAGAAAGCAGGAGGATGACAATAGAAAGCAGGAGGATGAGAGAAGAAAAGAGGAAGACAGAAAAAGATGCGAGAAAGAGTGCAAGAGACCGTGTGTTGAAAAGTGCATTAGAGGAGAGTGCGGAGAAAAGCTGGAGTGTGTAGTGGATGAGGCTCAAAAAAAATGCGAAGGAAGCTGTGAATCTGGAGATGATTGTGTTGAAAAATGCATGAAAGGCGGGGATTGGTGGAAAGAGTTTGAAAATAAAGATGAGAATAAACAAGAAAAAGGGGTTTTTCAGGCAGGGGGAAGCTGCAGAACTAACCAGGGAAAAACTGAGGGATTTATCTGGTTTGGAGGATGGGGAGAGCCATTTGAGGAAATTCAAAATTTAAAAAACAAGTATTATTCAGGAGGGCAGGCTGATTGGTGCAAGTATGATTTTGAAAATTTAAAAAAACAAAGACAAGAGTTTGAAAAAGGATTTAATCAGGAATTTATCACCTGGTTTTTTGAAAAGTATCTAGCTAATTCTGCAGAAAATTGGGAGCAGGCAGTGTCTGGAATTTTTGAAGTTTATTGGAAAGATGTTGACAATTCAAGAGAAATGGCATACAGAATGCAGTGCCTTGGAATTGATGAACTGCCTAGTGTTAATTTAATTGATGTAAAATATGAGACTAAATATGGAAGCGTGGAGTTCTGGGAAGAGATACAGACAGTAAAATTAGAAGGAATGGACAAAGAGGTGCAGATTATTTCTCCATATATGAAAGCGTGGGTTTTTCCTCCAAAAGAGTTTATAGAATATGGAATGAAAAATGGAATGAAAAATCACGAGTTTCCCGGCTCTCCAGAAGAAAAAACAGAAAGAAAAAATCAAGAAGGCCCAACTGCAGAAGAAAGAGAGAAGATAAAACAGGATAAGAAATTTATGAATCAGATAAGGGAAATTTCTGAGAAATATGGCGGGAATGTGGATATTTCTGTTCAATTTAAAGATTATGAAACTAATGAGATTGTTTTTAACTTATATGCTCAGGTAAATGAAAATGATATTATAAAAATAGAGCCAATGCTTCCAGAAGAAGTTCCTGCTGAAGATGTTAAGGCAGAGATTGATTTTCAGATGATTTATGACATGATTTATGATGCAGAAAAAATACAGGGGCAAAGAACTGAAAGCCCTCCTTGGGATAAAAAATCAAGCCCAGTGCAAAAAATCAAAGAGCTGACAAATGGGGTAAAAATGTATTTTAAAATGAGAAAAATAATGAATTCTGTGAAAATCACTCCTTCAGAATCTGAAAAAGAAGTAAAGAATCTGTTTAAAAAATTCATGTCAATGATGATGGAAGGAGAGGATAAGGGAAATCCAGAAGATGATTCTAGCAAGAAAGAAGAAGGAGATGAAAGCGGGAGCGGGAATACTAAGGATGTTTGGGAGTCAAAAGAAGCGATTACTGGAGAGGTTATTCTTGGTTAGTTATTTTCAATCTCATCACATTTAGCAGTATCATTCCCGTATCTGAAAACAGATGCAAAACCTTCTTGAAATAGGGCTTTGTTTATGAATATCTCACCCTCACTAGAATTCACATAAACATACCTCAGTAATCTTCCGTATGCATCCTTATCTTCTATATCTGATTCTAATCTTACCTGCTTGTTATAGATTAAACTAAATAGGAAGTCTGATGATTCTTCAGCCCTAGTTGTTCCTAGTTCTGGAGCATCTATGCATATTAGTCTTACAACTTCTCCTGAAGCAAGTTCAAAAGTGTCTCCATCAATTATTCTGGTTACTGTGTTTTCTGGTATTTCTTGTTCTGATTCTTGGGGCAGGCTGAGAAGCATGATTGCAACATAAAGAAGTATTGCTAGAACTAGAACTGCAACTAGAGATATTGCTAGTGTTTTAGTCTGGGGTTTCATGATTTTTCTCTTTCTTTTACTAACTTTCTTAATTCTTCTAATTCTAGTGGTTCATAATTAGTTTTTTCAACACTTACATTTATTCCATTTAAGCTTTCTTTTTTGTGAATATGCCCATGAACATTAACGAATCCTTTGGGTATTTCTTCTTTTGACAGGGGAGAATGGCTGAATATTAAGTTCCCGATTCTTAAATTTCCATGGATAATTAGAAATCCCAGTTTTCTAGTTGATTTATGGTCGTGGTTTCCGGGCAATAAAATTATAGTTCCATTAAGCTTGTTTTTTATTTCTCCTTCATTTCCTAATGCAAAATCTCCTAGATGGATTACCAAGTCATCTTTTCCAACTTTGCTATTCCATCTTTTGATCATCTCTTCATTCATGGTTTCTACTGTTTCAAACGGCCTATTGGAATACTGAATAATATTCTTATGATTAAAATGTGTATCTGAAATTATAAAAATTTTCATGTTTTAGTTTTGTGTACTCTCCAAGAACCTCTTGCAAGTTTCTATTAGAATTGGCTTAATTTTTTCCTTGAATTTCTCAAATTCTTCTTTTTTGTAATCTAAAATTACTAGTTCCTCAATTTTTTCGTCACTTTTAAAAAATTTATTATTATTTAATAAATCCAATTTTTCTTTTATAAGGTTCTCAAGATTTCTTTTTATTAAGGATGAATTCTTTATTTTCTCCACAATTAGTTTTATATCTAATTCAAGCGAATCTTTTATTAAGAATAAATCAAATAAATCTCTTTCTTTAAGGTATTTTCTTGTTAAAATTGCCCTGTATTTCTCCAGAGTAATCTCTTCAAGGGGATAGCTCAAAACATTAAAGTTTTCTAATTTTAAGTTTAGAAGAAACATTAGCTCTTTTGAATCAAACAGATCAGTTATGGCTCTAACTGAAATTTTTATAGGAGAATAATGCATTTTTTCTACAAAGTTTATCTCAACTTTTATGAATTTTGCATCAGAATAGTATAGTTTAAATGTGTAAACTACTCTGCCATTTAACATTTTGCAGAATCTTTTATTACTTCTATCGGTGCTAAATTCTAATTCTAAAGCATCGGCTACTTTCTTTAGTTCTGGTGTAAAGAAGTCAACAAACTTCTTTATTTTCTTTTCTCTAGTTGACTTAGGCAATTCCCTTAAGATTCCAGAGTCTTTATGCACAAAATCTAAATCCTCTGAGAATCTATGATATTCAAGATAGTTTCTTGATAACAATGTTCCGCCTTTAAAAATAAGCTCTTGCCCAAGATTTCTTTTTTCCATTTCTGCCAGGATTATTGTTAAAAGAAGGTCTTTTTCTATAATTTCATCAGAATGTTCAAGGTGAAGATTCTTTCTTAACTCGGCAAGATATTTACTTTTATTTATTTCTTTCCAACCCATTTAGGATACCTCCTCAAGTAAGTTTGGGTATTTTTTAGGCGTATCACCTTATCTGATTGCTTAAAATAAACTAAATCTAGATAAGTTTTTGCAGAATCTGAATAAAAATATGGAATCTTATTTTTAGTTTCTAATTTTTTTATTCCAAAAATTAAGTTTTCTTTGGTTTTTATGAAATTGATATTTAAACTTAAAATTTTCTTTTTACCACTTATTTTCGTGTTTATTATGCTCATAACTTGGGGGGTTTGCCATGTTTTCCCCTGTTCATAAATTGACGTATTAAGACCCAAATACCATTTTATTTTTTCTTTATTGAGCACATAAAAAAGAAGTTCCTTATCTGAATAATTACAAAAAGTTCTTTTTTTCTCATCATAGGAATTAACATAATAATAACTTAAGAATATTCTTTTTATATAATCGTGCTTGGATAAGTATTCAATAATATTCTTATGATTAACATCCAATTTAAGTTTCTTATACTCTTCCAACAAATGCAGAATTTCGTCTTTTTTGAAGATCTTTCCCCGATTTAGCAAGGCTTCATGTATGGCATTTATTACTCTCATGAATAGGTGATAAGTTTAAGGTATATAAATCTTTCTTATTGTTTCAGAAACAGGCATTTTTTGACTTTTTTTGAAATAGCGTATTTCTCTGATTTTAGATTGTTTTTTTCTTCTTTTACTATGGCTTGCTCTGCTTTTCCTTTCTTCTTTTGTCTTTCTTCGGCTCTTTTTCTGTATGCCTCTAAATATCCTAACTTGCTTCTGTGGGGGTTTGTTTTATCTTCGTCTGACTTGGCTTTTGGGGTTGATTGATTTGCGAGCGAGTTCTTCAGAACGAGCGAAGGTTGGATTGGGTTTGGTTTGTGGTTTGGGTTAGTTCTGGGCAGAGGTTAGTTCTGGGTGGGGGGTTGGTTATGCTGATATTACCGGGCAGGTAATTATAAGTATTTTATTTTTCTTGGATTTGATGCTTGTGAGAAGATGATTTGCTCAGGAGGGTTGGACTTTTCCAGCAATATCCTAACCTATTCTAAATCTTCTGGCTTTATCGTTGTTCTTCCTGAAAATTCAGCTTTCTTTGATGCTTTTTTCAATAGTTCATGAATAAAATCTGCAGATTTTTTCTCAATTATTTTTATTGATTCTTTTCCTATTTTCTTAGAATAATTGCTGTTAGCAAACTCTTTTAACTTCTTTTTGGATATCATTCTGAGATAAGAGCTTTTTTTGATTTGAAATTTACTTTCCATCTTTTTAAAAAATCTTCAAATAAAAAACTGTTTTTTATAGGGACTATTAACGCCCCTTTTCCAAGAGGGATGGCCTCAGAAGTTTCTATCATCCCTTTATTTTTTCTTCCAATTAGCGAATAGGTAAATTTTGTTTTTTCATTATGGTTGAGATTTGTTAAGGAGTAGGTGAATAACATATATCCCTTAAAGCCAATTTTTTCTGAAAACCATGAATCATTAAGAAGGCTGTACCCTTCAGCTAAAATTCCCGGCCTTGCGAGAAATGAGGCATCAAAGAGCTCTGATAAGATTATTCCTCTGACATCAGAATTTTTTATTTTGTTTTTTATTTTCTCCTTGAATTCTTGGGCTATTTTCAGCCTTTCATCAAGTTTTTTATCAAAAAAGATTACAGCAATGTCTATATCTTTTGGCTCTTCTTTTGACATCATGCATGAGCCATATATTACAATATCAAAAATATCTTTATTTGAAAATTTTTTGCTTTCAGATTTTAAGTATTTCAATAAGCTGTTCTGTATCATTTCTCAGCACCTCACAAGTTTCTTTATTTAATTTTATTCTATAACTATCTTGATAAAAGGAGAAATTTTTGTCAAGTAATTTGTAAATTTCTGGATATTTTAATTCAAGAATTCTAAATCTGTCTGAATGGCTTGTTGGAATCTTCCC
>JAHIEM010000150.1 GCA_018901625.1 Nanobdellota archaeon | reverse complement strand
CGGCCCGATCCGCCTGTCCCGGATCTACGAAGGCGAGACCTACGACGCCCGGAAGGAACAGGATGGCTGGGATGAACCGGGATTTGACGACAGCTCCTGGCATCCTGTCAAGGTGGCTTCTCATTTGGGTAAGGCTTCATTGGTGCCTCAGTATAATGAGCCTATCAGGATCACACAGGAACTCAAGCCGGCCGCGGTCACCGAGCCCAAGCCCGGCGTGTTTGTGTTCGACCTCGGCCAGAACATGGTGGGGTGGTCGCGGATACGGCTCAGGGCGTCCGCGGGCGCCAAAGTCGTGCTCAAGCATAACGAACGGCTGAATCCTGACGGCACGGTCTATATGGAAAACCTGCGGGCGGGGTTCAAGTCCAAGGAACTGCGGCGACAGGTCAACGAGTACACCTGCCGAGGCGACGGGGAAGAGATCTTCGAGCCGCACTTCACGTACCAGGGCTTCCGGTACGTCGAAGTGTCAGGGCTGTCTGAGCCGGTTGATTTCTGTGGCAGGGTCTTTCACTCATCAGCGCCTGTTGTCGGCAGTTTCGAATGCTCGGACCCGATGCTGAACAAGCTCTGGCAGAACATCCTGTGGACCCAGCGCGGCAATCTGATGAGCGTGCCCACGGACTGTCCCCAACGCGACGAGCGCATGGGCTGGACGGGCGATATGCAGACATTTTCTCAGACCGCCATATTCAACATGGATATGGCGGCCTTCTTCCGGAAATGGACTCAGGATATGCGTGATGACCAGCTTGCGGATGGGCAGTATCCTGACTATATACCTTTTCCAGGGGTCAGTGACCGACAAGGCGTCGCGCGGCCGGGCTGGGCAGATGCCGGGACCATTGTTCCCTGGCGCGTGTATGTCAACTATGCTGACAGACGTCTGCTGGAGGACCATTTTGTATCCGCTCGACGGTGGGTGGACTATGTTCAGGAAAGAAGCCCTGATCTGATTTGGCATAAAGACAAAGAAAATGGCGGTGCGGAACACCTTGGCTTAGGTGCGATTATATCCACGCCACTGTTTGCCACGGCGTTCTTTGCTCATTCCACGGATATTGTAGCCAAGATGGCGGCTGTCCTGAATAGAGGTGATGATGCGCATAGATATCGAAGGCTGTTCGAGGATATACGGACGGCTTTCATCGCGAACTTTGTGAAAGAGGACGGGTGTTTGAGCAATGATGTCCAGGGCGCGTATGCCTTGGCGCTTCATTTCGGTCTTATTCCCGAAGAGATCCGTCATAGAGCGGCTAAGCGTATGGTGGCGGCTCTTGAGAGGGATGACGGGCGTATGACCACCGGCATCATTACCACAGGGCTGATGATGCTGGAGCTTTCGCGGAACGGCTATCATGAGCAAGCCTGTAAACTGGCCCTATCCCGGAAGATGCCCTCATGGGGATTCATGATCGATCAGGGCGCGACCACAATATGGGAACACTGGAATGGCTGGACGCCGGAGAACGGATTTCAGAATCCTGCGATGAATTCCTTCAACCACTACGTGTTCGGCTCCGTGGGCGAGTGGATGATGTGTTGTCTGGCAGGTCTGAACCATGATGAAAACTATCCCGGCTGGAAGCGCTTTATTATAAGACCCCGCCCGGATGGCGGCTTGACTGAGGTAAAAGCACACTACGATTCCGTATACGGACGGGTTGCCAGTCACTGGCAGTGGGTAGGCAGTGCGTTCACATTAAACGTCAGCGTTCCTGTGAATACGGTTGCCGTGGTCTACATTCCGTCTGAAAAACCTGAACTTATTGAAGAAGGGGGGATGCCTGTAGCGGAAGCGCCTGGAGTCAAGCTGTTGAAGGTGGAGGATGGGTGTGCAGTGTATGAGGTATGCTCCGGAACATATTGTTTTCGGGTGACCAGTCAGACGGCTTCTGAACCACGGAAAGCACCCCGGCATGCGTCGGGGCAGGCTTCGGCACGGAAATGAAAAATCGGGGAAATGAAAACGAATTTCGTCTCAAAAGGGTCGGGAAACCCATGCTGCCAGGAACGATGTTTTCCCAGCGTAGCGCACGCCGATATTTCCGGAATTGTATTCAATATTCAAAAATTCTCCATCCATGACGGTCTGGGCATACGCACGACGGTATTCCTGAAAGGCTGTTTCTTGAACTGCGTCTGGTGCCACAATCCTGAATCGCTGGAGAAACGCGCGGAGATATCGTTCATCGCGGAAAGATGCATCGGCTGCGGTTATTGTTTCCGTGCTTGCCCGCACGGATGCCATGTCATGAAAAACGGCCGGCACGAATTTAACCGCAGTCTCTGCGCCCGTTGCGGCCTGTGCGCGAAGGAATGCTACGCGCAGGCGCTGGAAGCGGTTGGAAAATCAATGACGGTCACGGAAGTAATGGAGGAAGTAGCGAAGGACCGTCCGTTTTATCAGACCTCGGGCGGCGGCATGACGCTTTCGGGCGGCGAGCCTATGATGCAGTACGAGTTTTCAAAAGCTTTGTTGCGCGAGGCAAAAGCGCGCGAAATTAATACCACCCTCGAAACCTGCGGTTACGCGCCGTTTGATCTGTACGCTGACATACTTGATGATGTTGATTTGTTCCTCTACGACTACAAGGAAACT
>JAHIEM010000102.1 GCA_018901625.1 Nanobdellota archaeon | reverse complement strand
ATTGAGACTTACCATTCTGAAACTACTCCTGTGATTAAACATTATAATACTGTTAAGATTAATGGGGAGCAGAGCATTGATGAAGTTTCTGAAGATATTTTAAAGGCCATCAAAATGCTCCAGATGTTCAGATAGAAATTAGTTTGTAATTCTTGCTACCTATCCCCATATTTGCAGCATGCTCTATCTGTGGTTGTTTCTCAATTGATTTCTGGACAGCATTAAAACCTTTATTGTTGGCTAAGTCTAGGCTTGCCTGGTCAATTGCAACAATGTTATCTGAAAGCAAAAAACCAATATCGTCTAAAACTGGCTTTTGAGGCTTGTCCAAACAATCACAATCTTCAGTTATATTCTGGAGAACATTTATGAAAATCGCACTATTTTTGAATATACTCAGAGCGGCTTTACTGTATTCTGCTATCTTTTTCTGCAATCCTTCTGAAGTTTCACTAGCCCAGGGAATATTAATTGCCCTTTCTGGACAAATAGAGATGCACATTGCACACCCCTCACATTTATCTGAGTCTATCTTAGCTTTATTAGTTGTTTTATTGAGAGAGATTGCTTTTGCATTACAGTTATTTATGCAGATTTCACATGACTTGCATCTGTTCTGGTTTACTGAGGGTTTTATTCTAGAATGCATATGCAGTTTTCCTGCTCTTGAACCTAACCCCATGCCGGTATTCTTAATTGCGCCACCAAACCCTGTCATCATATGCCCCTTGAAGTGGCTGAGGATGATTATAGAGTCATATTTTTCTAGTCCCTTGCCAAGTTTACAACCCATTACATCAATAAACTCGTCCCCTAGCTCTCCGTCAAGAATGTCTATGTTCATATCTGTAAATCCGTGTTCTTTTGCTGTTTTTAAGTGGTCTGTTGAATTTGTTCTTGACCCTTTATATAAGACATTGCACTCGACTAAACTCGCATCCCTTCCAGAGCTGATTATCTTATCATAAACCTTCTGCACTAGTCTAGGGCTGAGAAAAGTTGTGCATCCTTTTTCTCCGAAATGCACCTTTATTGCGACACTCTTTCCTAGGACTTCAAAAGGAATCCTATCTAGGATTGTTTCAATATCTTGAGAAAAGTAAACCTCTGTCATTTACTCTACAGTATAACCGTGGCCATCGTGCCTGTGTTTTTCCACTAGTTTCTTCAGTTCGTTTAGCTCTGTTTTGAGTTCTTCTATTTGTTCTTTGATTTCTTCTTCTGTCATTTTAGGTTATTATTTCAATGCCGTCTCTGTGCTTAAGCTTATGCTCTTTGCCTACAACTTGTTTTGTTTTTGCATCTATTGCTCTTATGAAACTGTTTCCTAAATCTGTGTGGAGCTTGAATGCAAAATCTAACGCGGTTGTGCCTTGAGGAACTAGGAAACAGTCTGGGAGAATATTGCCTTTGCTGTCTGCTAGTTTATTGCTAGATGCAGGGAATACTGCTAGATATTTTAATAAATCAAAAACAGATGTGTTAAGAACCTTCTGAATTCCTGTATTGCTTAACTTGTCTAGAACATTCTTTTTTATTGATTCCAGGGCAGATTGTTGCTTGTCAGTTAGCTGTTTTTTTATTTCAAAACTGGAATCTCCCGGGATGTAATCTATCAGTCCTGCTTTGCTTGCCTCTCTTAATGCTAGTTCTGAATCAGCTGAGCACGGGATGATTAGAATATCTGGATATTCTTGTTTCAATTTTTTTATATTTTCTTCACTTGCTGGTCTATCACACTTGTTTGCAGCTATAATCATTGGCTTTGTTAAATGCCTTAGTTCGTGTGAGAACTCGCGAAGTTGCTCGTCTGTCCATCCAGATGGTTTTTCTGGATTAGATCTTAGCTTTAATAAGATTGTCTTGATGTCATCTTCTGAAACTTTCAAACCTGAAAACTGCTTTGCAACTGCCTCTGCAAAATTTGCTTTCTGCATCTCTGTTGTTCTTGCGAATGTTTTCCAGACTTTTTGCAGAATATTGAGATACCATAAGTCAAGCTCGTTTTCCAGCATTGCAACATCTTTTACAGGGTTATATCCTCCGGATATTGGCTTCCCCCCTTCATCTGTCTCCCCGCTAGAATCAACTATATGGATGAAACAATCTGCCTGCCTTAAATCATCTAGAAACTGGTTTCCTAAACCCTTGCCTTCAGAAGCTCCTTCAACTAATCCTGCAACATCCATCAGCTCTACTGGCACGAATCTCTGATGTTTTATGCAATATCCTGTTCGCGGCATGCACTGGGTCTTGAACTCTGTGTCAATGCAGTCAATTCTTACATGAGCTATGCCGTGGTTTGGTTTTATTGTTGCAAAGGGGTAGTTTGCAATTAAGATATTTGCGAGAGTGCATGCTTTGAAAAACGTTGATTTTCCACAGTTAGGCTTTCCAACTAAACCAAGTAACATGAAAATTAGGGAGATTTATAGTTTTTATAATTATGTGTAGATTGGTTTTAGCAGTCTTAATAAAAATAAAAAATAGAAATAGAACTTAAAAAATTAATAATCGCCGTCGCCTTGTTCGGGCTGTGCTTCTTCTAAATCCTCTTCAGGATCTTCAGTGAGCTCATCACTCTCTTCAAATTCCGCATCTTTTGTTTCTTTTGCCATTTTTTTCAAAACAGTTTAATTGAAGTTATGCTATATTTGGGATTTATAAAACTTTCTAGGGCAAGTTTTAAATATTGCTAAAATCTGGAAGAAGGTATGTGAGCCCATAGCTCAGCCTGGTTAGAGCACCGCTCTTATAAGAGTGTGCCTCGTTAGAGGCATATTTTCCAAGAAAATTTCTAGGAGAGGCGGGGGTCCACGGTTCAAATCCGTGTGGGCTCACTTTTGTATTGCAATCGATTCTACAATTGTATGGATTTGAACAGAGGAGTGAATTCTGAAAGAAGAGAACCTAGGTTCTGTATGCTGGAATAACTAGAACCCGCAAGAGGTTCTAGGTTCAAATCCGTGTGGGCTCACTTTTGTATTTTTGTTATTTATTAAAAGTTCGCGGCTATTCGAAATGTTTATAAACACCTTTGTATTCGGACAATTAAGATATTTTATATATCTGAATACTGAAAGGAGGTAAAAGAGGAAATGAAAAATAAAAGAGCACAGAGTGAGGTTATTACAACAGTGCTTATCATCCTGCTTGTTTTAGCTGCCGTATTTATAGTTTATACTGCTGTTAGAAATATGGTTCAGGGAGGAACAACTCAAGCCACAGAAAAGCAGAAATGCTTAGAAATTGGATTGAATATTGTTTCTGTAAATAAGACATCGGGAAATGTTACTATAACAAGACTTTCTGGTGGTGCCGATGGCGATGTAACTGATGTTACAATACTCGTTGATGGAACTTCAAAGACGGTATTATATCCTACAGATAAGTCACTAACACAGATGTCAACAAAGATTTACACTGTTGGAGCTATAACTAATGCAAAGAAGGTAGAAGTTGGAGCAGTCTTAGGAGCAACAAAGTGTGATGTGATTGATTCAGAAACCAGTTTAGTTGCATAAATTTATTTTTTTATTTTTTACTCTTTCTTTTTTTTTGATTATCAGCAGTAGCTAGGTTAACTTAGAATTAGCTGATAATTAAAGGTTTAATTGGATGATAAGAATATGGGAAATACAAAAAATTATAGGTTTTTTATCATGTAAATACCATCTTCATCCAGATGGTAATTCAATTTAGAAGAAAAATATTGTCTGACACCTACTCCAGAAATAACTTTTAATTCTTTGACGCCATTATCTTTTGCAATCTCTTCAGCCTTCTTCATTAATTGTTTTCCTAAGCCTTTGTGCTGTGTGTCCTTTTCTGATGCTTTATTACCCACTTCTAAACTTGAGCCATAAACATGCAATTCGCGTACAAATGCAGATTTATCCCTGTTTATCCTCAGTCTTAATAATCCGAATAAGATATTCTGGTTATTTACAAACTGCAAAAAATATTCTGTTCCTTCACTTGCATTATACTGGGTTATCTTTAATCTTAGTTTTCTTGAGATTTTCTCGCTCTTTTTTTTGTCTCTTAGTATGAATCCTATTTCCCTGAATCTTATTTCATTAATCTTT
>JAHIEM010000101.1 GCA_018901625.1 Nanobdellota archaeon | reverse complement strand
TGTCATTTCAGAGTATCTGTAGATTCCGTGCTTTTTTGCTATTTTGGCCTTTGACGCAATTATTTCTGTCTGGGTTGTTGCCAGCCAGGGAACGCGTCCGAGAGTTAGGATAATCAGGAAGAATGGGAAAAGCAATCCAATCGGAATTGGTGTTTTGAAATAACTTCTTTCGTACCATCCCCATCTTTGGAAGTGCAGAATCTTTGTTTCAATATCTGACTGGAGGAAGTTTGCAGCCAGTTTTTTTGCGCCTATGCTAAAAATAAAGATTAGTATGAAAAAGATGAATGCCATCATGAATGTTTCGATGCTTAGGGCGTTGAATCTTACTACGAATGCTGAGACAATTGCTGCGAGGATTATGTGAACTATCTCAAATGTTTTCATATTTATGTTAGTGTTTCAATTCTTTTAAATTTATCCTTTATTGTTTTTTTGGCACTATCTGGGTTATATACTTTTCATTACAGAAAATAAAAACCAAGGTTTTTGATCCTATGTATGTTATATACTTTTCATTACAGAAAAGTATATAAAGCAAAAAAGCAAAAGAGTAGTACGCAAAGGGATGCAAAGGAGGCAAAAATGTTAAAAATAAAGAAAATCAGTGAAATTCTCGGGAAGAGGGTGTATACTGACTCAGGAGACTTCTTTGGAGAGATAGAAGAAGTTAATTTACTTGAGAATAAGATTGATGGCTGGAGAATAAGAGTTGCAAGAGTCGCAGGAAGCTTTTTAGGCGGGGCAAGGGGAGTTATTGTGCCTCACCAGTTTGTTAAGGCAATCGGCGATGTTGTTGTTATCTCCAGAGCAGCTCTGCCTGTGGGTAGTGTTGATGAGATAGAGACTACAGATGAACTGATGTGATTGGAGATTTTAGGAATTCAAATTCAAGATATAAAATAATAAAAAAGAGGAAAAGGGATAGATTTAATTAGAAAATGTTAACTCCATTTCACAATTCAAGATATAAAATGATAAATAGACTAAATTGAAAAATGCCAGTAGAAACAATATTTACTAATCCGTTGTTTAGCCAGGTAATCCTCCCGTTTCTGCTAGTTTTTGTATTGGTGTTTGCAATACTTGACAAGACTAAGCTTCTTGGAGATGGAAAGAGGCAGATTAATGCGATTATCTCTCTCGTGATTGCTGTTCTCTTCTTAGGATTTTCACAGGCTGTTGGAATTGTTGTTAATCTTATGCCTGTGCTTGCAGTGGTTTTAGTTGTAATACTTGTTTTTTACTTAATTTTAGGATTTGTTTTTAATGATGCTGGGGGCTTGAGGGTTAATAATGGAATAAAAATTGCTGGAGGAATTCTTGCTTTCTTAATACTCATTGTAGCTGTTTTAGTTGTTACAGATTTCTGGAATAAACTTCTTGATTTTTTTAAGGGTGGAAGCGGGTGGCTTTCTACTCTGATAATGGTGCTAGTTATTGCAGGGGCACTGGCAGTTGTTCTTGCCACTGGCAAGAAAAGCCAGATTTGAATATTATTTGTTAATTGTCTGCTCACAAGGATGATGCATTACTTATAGGAAAAGAAATTAATAATCGAACTTTCTTTTCCTATCTATCAAGGAAAAAATTTCCGAAAATTTATTTCCGTTGATATAAATCAAGATGTTAAGCACTATACTCTGATTATTGAACAGAAGATGTATTAATCTTGGAGGGGTTTTGCAGAGTCTTAGAATATCAAAAAAAGGCAAAACTCCGGACTATCTAATTTTGAACAGAAAGGTATTTAAACTATCGGGGGTTTATGTGAAAAGGAAAAGGAAAACTAGAAAATGAATTTGGTGATGCTTGTGGGGGGTGTAGGATTTAATTTTGGTGATTTTCTTAATACTCTTGAGACCTATGGGTTTTTTGCTTATGTTCTTCCGTTCTTGCTGATATTCGCTCTTGTCTATGCTATTCTCGCTCAAATAAAGATGTTTCAGGATAACAGGGGGGCAGCAGTAATTGTTTCACTTGCTGTTGGATTGCTTTCACTGCAACTTGGTTTTGTCTCTACTTTTTTCCAGACAATATTCCCGAGATTTGGAATTGCTTTGAGCATAGTTCTTGTTGCAATGATTTTAGCTGGAGCATTTTTGATGGACTCTGAAAAAGGCAAGAAGGCATATCCATGGATTTTTTTTGGGTTGGGAGGGTTAGTATTTTTATTTGTATTAATCTCCAGTCTGGCTGATTGGTCGTTTTATGGAGGGGGGAACTGGAGATTCTGGTGGGACCAGTATGCGGGGTTAGTTATATTCTTGCTTTTGCTTGTTGGGGTGATAGTTGCTGTAAGCATGGGCAATAAGAATAAGCCATAATTTCTTTAGATAGTTTGATTAGTGAGTGTTATTATGTCAGGAATGCTGTTTAGAAGAGAATAGAAAAGTTTATAAATGGTTGTTACTGCAGAATAGTAATAAAATCAGATTAACAATACAATAAAATGATAGACCTTTCGAGCATTGGGTTTTTTAATCCAATATTTAGTTTTGTACTTTTATTTGTAATTGTATTTGCAATTCTGCAAAAGTCAAAGATTCTTGGGGAGAGCAAGCCGATACAAGTGATAGTTGCTCTTGTTCTCAGTTTGATATTCATATCAGTTGTTGAAGTCAGAGGGTATGTTGAGTCTGTTATTCCGTGGTTTGCTGTTTTAATTGTTGCTTTATTCTTTGTTGTTTTCATAGCTGCTTTAGGCATGGGAAAGACAGATGCTATTGCTAAACCCTGGTTTATCGGGGTGTTTATTGCTATCTTAGCAATTGCTTTTATTTATCAGGGTTATAATTCACTTAATGTTGCTTCAAATCAAGATTATATAAGCATAAAGAACTGGTTAAGTGATAGCAGGATTTATGGCGGGCTGTGGCTTGTCATATTCGGAGCTATTGCTACTTTTGCTATAACTAGAAAGGCTAAGTAAATTGGCTGCAAATAACTTAGCAGAATATCTCGTAGGTCATGCAGCAGCTGGAAGCTTGTGAGAGGGTATTTCTCACTATTTTATGGAAAATTCTGATGTTTGGGATGTTTTGCCAGAAGATAATCGTGATTTTGCTAGGGTGGTTAATGGCGCTATGGATGATTATTTAAAAAGAAAATTGGAAATTAAAAGAGACAGAAGATAACTTGCTATCTAGAAAGATAATTCTCGAAACCATCTTTTTGTTTTTTCCTTGTTTTTGATTCTCTAGGCTCTTCATCTTGCTGCTCTGGAGTTTCCTGGATTGGATTACTCGGAGAGTGCCTTGCTCTTTCAACTAGGGGGTTAATCACTTTTGAGAATGACTCTTCCATGCCATATATTTCGTTTTTTATGTCTTCTATTGCCTGGCCATACTCTCCTACTTTTCCTATTATTGATGACTGCAGTTTTTCTATTGAGGATTCTATCTTCTTTAGCCTGGAATCTATTGATGATACTCTGGCTTCTATTACTGTTTTGAAATCTAGCAGGATATTTGCTGTTTTTTTCAGTTCAGAA
Source organism: Nanobdellota archaeon (assembly GCA_018901625.1). GTDB lineage: Archaea > Nanobdellota > Nanobdellia > Pacearchaeales > GW2011-AR1 > JAHIEM01. Next base: position 1,929 of record JAHIEM010000101.1, on the reverse strand, counting down.
GTTTTTTCTACAACTATTTGTTCTGCTATTTCTGAGATTGTGTCTGGGGATGCTCCCTGGGGCTGCGGCTGGTAGTATTCCTGCTGTGAGTATTGTTCTGGAGTGTAGTAGTTTTCCTGCTGTTGTGGCTGTTCTTGCACTGGGGCCTGGGAGGTAATGCTTGGCTGCATTTCATTGTTCCCGATTATTGAGTTCTGCCCTACTTGTTCGTAGGTTGCGTTGTCAAAGACTGCTGCTTTTATCTTACTCTGACCTATTGCATCATCAACTTCTTTTGGGTTTGCTCCCTGTTCCTGCAATTTTTGAGATATTTCTTGGTCTGATAATCCTTGCGCCTGCATTTGTTTTACTGCTTCTATCAATGCCATTTTATTTGTTTAGTTTTTCATTTATCATTCTTTCTACGTCTTCTAGGCGGGCGAGTTTTAGAGGCTCGAATATTTTGAACTGCCTCTTTATTAAATCTATTTCAGCTCGCCTGGCGCGATTTTCAAGTTCTTCTGCTAGTCTTTGTAATGTTTCTCGTATTTTTAAAATATCTTGTTTTGCCTGTTCTGACTGAACTTTTAAGTCTGTCAGGTCTTTTCCCATTTCTTCTCTCATTTCAACTAGATTCGTGCCTATTAGCAAAACTCTATCTTTCAGAAGTCTTTGTTTTTCTTCTATATCCCTTAGCTTTGTATTGAACTCTGTGAGCAGGGGGGTTATATAGTCTTGGTACTGTTCGTGGGCCATGGGTTTTCCTCTTTTATGCGTATATTCAGTAAATTGTGTTTTTATATCTTTTTATATGACATGTTCAAGAATACCCAAGCCATTTATGGTTGGGATGAATTGAACCTCCAATTTTTTAGTTTAGTTTAGTTTAAATAGTTGCTTTCTTTAGATAATTCATGTCTATGCAAATGAATTTCAAATATAGAATCTATCCTTCTAGAACTCAAATTATCAAGTTGAATAAAACTTTGTCTGATTGTTGTTTTGTTTATAACAAACTTCTTGAAACCAAAGTCAATGCTTACAAAACTGATAAGACTAATATTACTCAATTTGACTTGAACAAAATTGCAAAAAATATTGATGTTGCTGTTCACTCTCAAGTCAAACAAAATATTTCTAAGAGAATCAATGATGCTTTCAATCATTTCTTCAGAAGGGTTAAAACAAAGAAGGGAAAGGTTGGTTTTCCCAGATTCAAGAATTTGAGCAGATACAAAAGCATTACCTATCCCCAAAGTGGATTCAAAATTGTTTCTGACAAAAGAATTTTTGTTAGCAAAATTGGAAACATTCCCATCGTGATTGATAGAGTTCCTAAAGGCAAACTTAAAACGTTTTGTATCAAGAAAACTGCTATTGGCTGGTTTGCTATCTTTTCGTGCTCTGATGTTCCTATTGAACATATTGAAGTTCTAGATAATCAGGTTGGTATTGATGTTGGAATTGAGAACTTTGCTACACTTTCTAATGGAGAGATTATTGATAATCCTCAACTCTTGAGGAAGAGTGAGAAGAAACTTGCCAGACTTCAAAGAATGTTGAGCAGAAAGAAAAAAGGTTCTGCTAACAGAAGAAAAGCAAGATTTAGAGTTGCTAGACTGCATGAGACTATTTTTAATCAAAGACAAGACTTTCTGCATAAAACAAGTTTCTCTATAATTAAAAGATTTAAGATTATCTCTGTTGAAAATTTGCAGATTAATAATATGGTTAAGAATCATCATCTCGCTAAAAGCATAAACGATGTCTCTTGGGGTAGCTTTATCCAGATGTTGTCTTACAAGGTTGAAAGAACTGGTGGACAACTCATTAAGGTTAATCCTAGGAATACTAGCAAGACTTGTTCCAACTGCGGAACTCTCTTGAATATGCCTCTGAGCAAAAGGAAGTTCAAGTGTTTGAATTGTGGTTTTGTTTGTCATCGTGATT
>JAHIEM010000013.1 GCA_018901625.1 Nanobdellota archaeon | reverse complement strand
TTTGTTCTTTGTTTCATACACAATAGACACACAATACCTTTATATATCTTTCTATTCCAATTCATCCATAACCTAACTGCTGTTTAGGATATGGACTTCTTGGAAACGAGGTTAAAAAATTAATCCCTTCAGAAATAGGCTCTCTCCAAGAAAGAGCAATCAGAAAACCAAAAGCAGCAGTAATCGCAATAACAGTCTGATTTTTAAATTCACTTCCAAAAATTCCACCAACTTTTTTAGTTTTAGCTAAAAAGCTCTCACCCACCCTCTTCCTAACCTCTTCTTTCACAATCTCCTTCTCTTTCTTATTCAGATTTTCACTTCCAACAGCCTTGTCAACAACCCTTTCAACCTCTCTATTAACTCTCTCTTCAACTTTCTCTACTTTCTGCTCAATTCTCTCTTCCATTCTTTTAAAAAAAGAGAAGATTATAAAAACCCTCGTATTCTCACATGTCTATCACACTTCTCAATCTCATCCAAGAAAAATATACCTAAAACCACTTCTCAAGTTCAGCCTGCTTCTCAGCATCTCTCCCAAAAATACTCTCAATATACCTCTTAGTAAGCTCCAAATTCTGCAGAACATAAGCAGGCACATGATACTTTCTAGCAAGACCCAAAGCAGGCTCAAGATATTTGATAATCGAGCCTTCAGAAATAGTAAAAATAATATTTCCCCCGCACTTAGTGCAATTCCCAGCTAAGGGCGGCCTTCTAAACTTCTCATTGCACTTAGTGCACCTAAATTCCTGCTGCGAAAACTTTCTCAAGTTACCCCTGATGTCTCGTATAAAATGCCTCTCAATAATCAATCTCGCAACATCAGAAGTATTAGCAGCTCTTATCTTCTCAACAAGCTCCATCTGCCTGGAAACCTTATCCTTCATATTCGGAATTCTTTTATAATTTGAACAAACAAAACCCTCATTAAAATCGTCGGTCTCATGAGTATACCCAAGATTCTCAAACTCCTTATTCCCAACCCTGTTTTTTATCTGGTCTATCTTAATCTTGCTCGGATGTTCATGCCTGGAAGCTGCCTCGTAAAGTTCTAAAGGCAGCTCACGAACAACATCTATATCAAAAATCATATCATCAACCTCTCCAGCTCTTATTCTAGCATTCAAAACAAGTGGCGCATCCTGCGTGCCCCCCCTGTGAGCCGGTAAAAATTCACGTGAAAAATTCAGGAGAAGGTCTAGCAACAACATAACTGCCGCCTCATCTCCATCACAATCTCTCCTCATAGCAGCATGCATGTATGGGGAAGCAAGTAATCCCTGAGTTTTTGAAAACCCGATAATTCTCCCGACAACACCTGCGCAGTTATGGGGAGCAATACAGCAAACCAAATGCCCGACAAGATCCTCTCTCTTCCTGACATTATAAAACCCCTTCATCTTGTAAAATCTCACAAGAAGTGAATCAATAAATCTCGAGATATTCATAAAAACATCATCTGCCTTTTCATCAAGAGTATCAGGACAGCAGGGAAGAATAATATCGTGCGGGAATAACTCAACAATCTGGTCCTCACTCTCCAGATTTTTCCCGTCAAAATCTTTCAAGTATCCAAGCTCTCTCAATTTTTCAACACTGACAAAAATCTCTTTAGGTTTAAATTGTGTCAAAGGCAGCTCAGTAGCATCATACCTAATAGTTCCATCCTTATTAACAGCTAGTTTAAAAAAACTTCTCAAAAAACCCTTTGCAAGATTTTCAGGAACATGATTCGCATTGCTGGTTCCCCTAACCCCTTTTATCAGAGCAGGAATCTCCTCAGGCAGCATTCCTATCTGTTTAACAGCAGCTGTAAAATAGTGTTTAGAATCTATTCTCTTGGGCATGTAACTCTGCCCTTTAACATGCTCAGGGCATTTTTCAAAAGAAAATTTATTCTTGCACTCAGGACAGTAATTCATCTTTTCACACTCACTCCCACAATCCTCGCAGATAAAGTAGATAGTCTCCTTAGAGCACTTTTTGCAGTAATAAATAGGAAAATCTGATTTAATTGTTCCCTGGTTAACACTTTCCTGGATGCTTCTCAATCTCCCGCCCTCATCCCCAACTGGAAATAAAACATTTGGATTTCCAACTAATCTTCTAAGTTTCGCCTTTTCAGGCCTCCCCATTCTCGAGCCAATAAAAGTTCCAGCCTTATCTCTTATTCTGGCAAGTGAATGCTGATTAATCAAATCCAAAACACTCTCACTCTGCTTGATTTTCTTGCAATACTCAACAACAAACTCCTCTAACAAACCGTTTTCATCAGGAAAAGAAATTCCTAAGCTCAAAACCAGCGCCTTAGAATCCTCTTTTTTAAGAATAACATTCTCAATAACAACTTCATGAAGAATTCCCAGCAGCTCTAGTGTCCTCTTTCCCTTCTGAAATCTTTCCTGCTCTGTTTTATTAAAAGGCAGGATTATCTTGCCCTCAGAAATTCTAGAATTAGCAAGCCAGTCCAAAAAAGAAATAAAATCATCATAAGATATCTGGCCCCAGTAGTAAGTATATCTCGGATGAAGAGAAACCCCAAACTTCCTGCTCATCTCAATAGCCTTCTCTATTTCCACATCATAAATATTACTAATTTCTAAATCAAGATTAACAGGATTCTTAGAATCTAAATTTAACTTTCTCAGTTCCAGAATCCATGCCTGCTCACTATACCCTTCTGGTGCCAAAACATGATTTCTATTTGCAAAGTCCCCATACGGAACAAGCAAGTCACCTAAATAAATTATTTCTTCAACATCTTTGTAAACTCCAAGTGCATCCTCAACTTTTCTAGGCTGTCTGACACTACCGTTTCTCATCCTGACTATTGGAGGTTCAATAGAATCGCATGTTGCAAGCGCGCACCCCTTAGTAGGCATCTCTATCTTAAGCTGCGTCCCAATCGCAGTAAATCCATCAAGAAGATAAGTGGTTACTGGGTGTATTGCCAGACAAGAATACCCAGTATTTCTCGATCTCCCATATCTCAATCTAAACGCGCCAGAGGCAGAGGGATGTCCAAAAACAGGCCTGCCAGCAACTAAATCCTGAATATATGTTGGAGATTCTTTAGCAGTCCCAGACTCTCTCTTCTTATGAAGCTCAACATACCCCTCTAAAAATTCCCAATCAGAAAGTTTAAACCCCTTCTCCTTAAGTTTTTTAACATATCTCAGAATTTTTGGAGCCTTCTGAGCTAATCCTTCTCCTAAAGTCAGGCAAACACCGCTCCTTATTAAATTTGTTTCAACTCTGTCTAAATCTTTATAATTAGAAACCTCCTTCTCCTCACTAGGATCCCCATCAATCTGAATCGGCAAGTTTTTAGCTAAAAATGTAATCTCATCCTCAGTAGGAAGATACTGCAAATTAGTTATTCTCTCATGATAATCATACAGCTCACTCACAAACCTCTTAATTTCTTTCTCATCAGGATCAAACTTTGCATACCCAAAAATCTCTCTCAAATAGTCTATAATAACCAAAGAAAAAGCAGCCCCTGTTCCTCCCGCGCTTCTTATTGGCCCAGAATAATACGCTGCAAAATAATCCTTCCCATCTCTCGTCTTCTTCAACTTCAACCCAGTAAACCCCTCGATAGGCGAGCTTACAACTCCAAGAGTGATGTAAGCCATTCCAACTCTTATTCCAGCATCAATTGCTTCTAAATGCGAAGAAAATTTGCAGAACTTTTCCTTGGCTATTTCCTCTGCAATCTTCAGGCAGATAGCAGGATCTAAAGCTCCATACTCTTTCTCTAAATCCAGAATTCTATTGACAATCTGCGGACTGTTTAATTGAGGATAAACAGTGCTTATCAGCCCTGCAACTCTCCCAGCAAGGCTAGTTGCTAGTGGCACCTCCACATTACTTTTAGGATCCAGCCCCTTTTTCCTGGCATCCTCTGCCACAGAGTAAGCAACATGAACCTTGTCTTCAAGCTCCTTAAAATATTCATTTATGTTCATACTTGTCTCCTGCACTCACCTTAAAATATTCATTTATGTTCATACTAACTTTTCAATTTCCTCCAAAATCTCCCCCCAATTTTTTACCCGGGTTATATTCTCGTGACTAAGTTTTTTGTTCCACGGCCTATTAAATAGAATTACCTTAATTCCAGCATTAGCATAGTCTATACTCTTTTCATGATGGTCCTCAATAATAACTGGAATGTCTAGTTCTCTGCAAATCTCTTCCTTACACTTCCCCCCATAAACATCTCCTGAAAAAATAATTTGAAAATCAAGAAAACCTTGAGTGTACCGCACCTTAAAAGGTGCGGTTTGTTTTGGGTTTTCTGGATGCTCAGAAAAGGACAGTTGTTCACAACTGTCTGCACACTGAAGTGTGCAGTTTACTTTTCTGACATTATCAGCTGGAAAGTGTTTTTTAATAAAGTCAAGTGTTTTTTGCTTCCACTCTAAATGTCTAGAGGTTATGAAAATTATTTTATTCTTTTGCTTGAGAGTATTAATCACTTCCTTAGCACCATCCA
>JAHIEM010000100.1 GCA_018901625.1 Nanobdellota archaeon | reverse complement strand
TCTGTTATAAAGACTTGCTGTATCTTTCCAACTATTGGCTTCTGCCATCTTCCTTCCTTGTTCAGTTACTTTCTGTGTGAATTCCTCGTCTGTTAATACTCTCTCGATTGCAGAAGAAAGTTCTTTTGTATTGGTTATATCAACTTCCGAAACAATTGGATTTCCATTCATTGCAGCGTCAGAGAAAACGCCGTTAAATCTGCTAGAAACAACAGGGACAGAAAGAGACATTGCTTCTAATGTGCTAAGTGAATAAGCCTCATATATACTTGGGCATGCAAAACAATTAAGTTGCATGTAAAAACTTTCATCGACTTCTGTCTTGCCTAAAGGAATGTATCTAAACTCTGAACCCCCCATAAACCTATCGACATCTTGACTTGTTCCTGCAGAAACACATTCTATTTCCAGACCTCTTCTTGAAAGAGCATTTAGAGCTTCTCTTAGAAATATAAGGCCTTTTGTATAAATATTATTGCCAATAAATCCAACTCTCTTAACATCAATTTTGCTCTCAAGAGATAATGGCTTCCCTGTAAACCTTGAAGCTCCAGGAGTAATTTGATTCACAACAATTCCATAATTTCTAGCAAGTTCTTCCTCAACCTTTCTAGAAACAGCAACAATTTGATTATTTCTTGATGCTATTGAATCAAGCATTCTTTTTTCTATATCCACTAAAGGGAGTGCCGAGCGGAATTCTTTGTGCAGTATGACCTCTCCAAATATTTCCTTAACTTTATCAAAATATGCTCTTAAACAGACATGAGCAGTATACAACTCAGGAGAAATAGAATATATCCCGTGGCTGTGTTGAAAAGAGTCATCTGATTTTATAGACTCTACCGCTCTTGAAAAGGCTTCATTCTCGTTCATGCTCATAAAAGATGTGTCCCTAGAACAATTGATGAGACGAACTTTTACTTCAGGTGGTAAATCTAAACTATTTTCAAGTGTAAAAACTTGAACATTATTTTTATTTTTTATTCTTTTTAGAATTTCAGTTATATATCTCCCGACTCCACCATGCCTTACAAGATAACCATAAACTACATGAATATTACTCATCTTCACTTAAAACTTTATTTAATGGGGCAAACCAGCAATTTTTACAAGATGCTTGAAATTCTTCAATAGTTCTTTTTCTTGCTTCAGACTGCCATGCATCTTTAAATGAAAGATAATCTCTTAGATTAAATAATTGGTATTCCCGTATATAAGCAGTCATACAACATGGATAAACTCCATAATCTGCTCCTATAGTAATATCAAAATAATGAGATTTACAAACAACCCTCCCATCTACTTTAACAGATTGTTCTACTGGAGAGAGAACTCTAACTCCTGGCAAATCCTGTGTTTTTAATCTCTCCATAGCATCTAAAGTTTTTCTTGTTGCTGTAATCTTATCAGCATATGGCAAATCGAATGCGCTGCTTACTGTAATTCCCCCTAAACCCATTTCTAGAAGACTTTTTACAGTAGATTTTAAACTTCTTGCTGTATCATCCTTAACTATAACTAATGCAGTTGGGGGTGTATCTAGATCTTGTAACAATCTGATATTTTCTTTAACTCTTTCTAAATTAGAATTTTTTCCTCTTGTTGATTTGTATAATAAAGGTTCAAGGGTATTAAGGTTAATACCAACACTTAATAAAGAAAGTTGTTGAATTAATTTTGGACTTAAATTTATATCAAGATTAGTATATAGTGAAGCAGGGACTCTTGAATAAATAACTTCTTCTAATACTCTTTCAATATCTTTATGAAGTAATGGTTCTCCACCACCACTAATAACAAGATTATTAACGCCTAGCTCTTTAAACTCTTTAATATATTTAATAACATCTTGTGCATCTAAAGTATGGAGCTGTCTTTCGCTTCCATGGGTATTATAAGGATTTGAGCAAAAATTGCATTGATGATTACAAAAATCTGTTAAATGTAACACAACATGCAGTGGATAGCAATCTCCATTATCAATAAAAGTTTCTAATCTTCTTCTGGCTGGTTCTGAATCAAAGAAAGTTGATACTTTTCTTTTGTCGAGTGCCATTTTAAAGATAGCCCTTTATTATTTCATGACCAATATCATAATGAGCACAGCCAAGATTTCCAGGAATAGCGTGATATCTCCTAAAAAGAGTACCTATCTCTTGAGCTGTTTGAATTGTCTCTTCTACATTAGGAACTTTTAGATCTAAATCTGCAGAGCAGAATGGATCATGATGATAAATGTTTAATGTTGGAGTGATACCATCCTTAAGTAAATCTTCTACTCCATCTACAAAACTTTTTCTAGGTTCTATTCCTAATATAATTATCGAAAATACATTGATCCTGCCAAAAACATCTTGTGCTGTAGTAAGAGCTTTTCTCATATTTCTATACCCTTGCGTTCTCTTTTTTCCAGGGCAGTATTTTTCGAAATAAGTTTGGGTAGGGCACTCTAAATCAAAACTTATTGTATCTAAGCCAGCATCTCTAAGTTCTAGAAGTACGTCAAGATTTTTCGGAGGCATAGAAGTTAAATGCACAGGAACAACTCCTGCCAATTTTCTTTTTACTAACTCTTCATGAATGGCTAATATGAAAGGTATATAATCTCTATTCTCTTTATTATGATCATACAAACTTCCTCCAGATAATTGAATGAAATCTAATTTACAACCCAAATCTAATATGGCTTGCGTTGTTTCTCTTACTTGTTCGACTGTTTTTATTTTTACAGTATCTAAAAATTTTTTTTGAGTTGGGACTAGACTGCAGAATCTACAATTTTCTCCATCTTTAAAGTATTCACAATAGCTATTAAGAAAAAACGAGACTCCATGATTTCCGCAACTAACTCCTATGGACTGCATTTTTTCTCCTCTAGAGGTTAATCTATCATAATAGGGGGGTCTGGGAATTAATGCTGCTTTAACTTCTAACCCTTCCCTATCAACTACTCTTCTTCCATTATCATCCCCTACTAACATCCAAGGAGAATTAGGATTAAATCTAAAACCAACATAGACTCTTTCGTCTAATTTTATATCAGATGGCAATACAATTTTTTTATCGACCCAATCTGTTAAAGAATAAGAATAAATTTTTTCTTGCCATTTCTCTCCCAAGCTTTGTTTTGCACTTTCCTCTAATTGAATCCCTTGAACTAATAGAGCAATTTTAAGCTGTCCTGCATTAGTCATATCCATATTCGCCTCCCATGCCCGCTTCTAAAGCACATGTATGAGCAGGATTAAATTCTGCCTCTCGTTTTACAATTCTCCAAAATGGAAGTTCTCCTATTTCTCTAGAACTTAATCCAACAATATTTGGCATTAAGGTTTCTTTTTGCGTTTGGGATAGTATCGAAGTATAAAAAGAATCTGCCCTTAGACAAGGTCTTAATCTTCCATCAGGAGATATGGAGACTACACCATAAGCTGCATTGCATCTCTCTGAAACTTTATTTGTTACAGGATTTAAGAATAAAGTTCTTTCTGAATCATATTTCATACTAGAACATCGGCCACTCCAACGCAATTCTGCTTTTTCCTCTTCAAAACTTGAAGGGTCAGTTAATATTCTATCTTTAAATTGTTCTCTCATTTTCATTACACTTTTGACATATTTTTCTGCATCCTCTCTAGTTAAAAATAATTCTTTACTTAATTTTAGGGCCTTTCCCATTTTAGTTATGGGAACATATTTTATCTTAATTCCAGGAAATTCTGAAAGAAAAAACTGTGTAGTTTCTTCTAGAGAAGGAAGGGTTATATGGCTTATTACAGAGCCTATACATAAAGGTAGCCCCATTGAATATAATATTTTTAGATTTTTCATTCTAGGGCTATATGTTCCAGTCCCTCTCATTACTTCATCTTCTTTTGGGCGAACAGAATCTATTGAGATACTAACTAAATTCAAACCTTCACAAGCGACTAAAGACTCTAAAACTCCTTTTCTTAGTCTTAGTCCATTAGATGATACTTCTATCTTATATCTTCCACTTAATGCATCTAATATATCTGAGAAGTCTGGATGTATTGTCGGCTCTCCTCCAGTAAGACTTATATTTTGACTTGGGAATTTGCTTGGTATTCTAATAGCATCAAAAATAGCACTCCACTGACTTCTATCAAGACTTCCTTCTTTAACATGCATATTTGATTCCGTATAACAGTATTCACAACTCATATTACATCTATTTGTAAGCATAATAAGAGCATGAAGAATTTGTGGATTTTCTCTTTTTAAAAAAATATAATCTTCTTTACCGTCACTTGGTACAATAATGCCTCTTGATCTTAGTTCTTGCAAGAGTTTACTTTCTTCTTCAACTCTGCTTAAATTCTTAAGTTCTTGCCAAGTTGAAGAATCATAAGGCATATGTAAAATTCTAGTATCTTTACTATGCAAGAAGGATACTAGGTCTGCATGCGCTAGTACTGTAGTTCCGCCACGAAATTTCAATTTAGGTTCCATATGAATTGTTCTATATGTTTATTTCTCAGAAAAGCTCTGAGGTGCTATCACCTCTATTCTCCAATATTTTAAGACTTTTTATAATTTTCCTTTTTAAAAAGAAGTAAATTGATATCAAACTCATATCATTTTGTTATAGTTTGGTGGGGAATGCGGACTTTTAAGCGAAAGTTCGGTAGGAGAATTGAACTATCAAATAGAATTATTCTTTTAACATTTTTTCCTGATAATATCTTAAACTAGCTTTATTAAATGCAAAGGGTGCGTCTTTTACTAACTTTTGAATTCCTTTCTCTACTCCAAACTTATCTCAAATTGGAGCAACTAAGGCATTTCCACCTTCATAAAAATCGCTTCTCTCAGGAAAATAAATTGGTTTTTGTGGGTCATCAGACCAAACTTCATTGCCTTTCGGGGTTGGTAAGCATCCTAGAAGCGAAATAGTCTGCGATGCCTTCTGAGATCATTCTCTGAGCAACAAGTCTTCCTTTGAAACGAGAGTCTTTCAATGCCTTGTCAGGGAAGCTTTCGAGACCTGCTTTAGATAACTGTCCTTCAACATACGCATGACCTAACTCGTGGTTTAATATGTAATCAATTGATATTGTTTTGTGAAATAAGCCATAAACCCAATTTCTAACTGGAGAATTAGGAGAGACACAAGCTCTATCATTAATTATAACATTTCCAGTTTTGTCATCAAATAATCCATAATTTGTATCTCCAAAATTTGAACCATCATATAATCCAAATTCAATCGATGGAACTCTACTGTGATTTATTCCTAATTTTTAATTTTGCTCTTGAACAAACCTTGCAACATTTTGAGTAGCATATTCACGAGTGGCCTTCCTACTTGAATATTCAACTCCTTTAAATCCGCTAAATAAGAGCGCACCTACTAATCCTGAAGTAATTGCTACTCTTTTAAGTATTGATAGTCTTTTTCCAATATTTACTGTAGTGCTAATGGACATATAAACTTTACTATCTGTTACTACTAAAAAGATACAGATAAGTCGAGATTAAATATAATATTAATTATTTTATAATACAAATATTTATAAACTATATTGTAATATGTTTTATATGCTACAAGAGATAAAAGAAATACTTACCTTGCAAAAACGAGAAATAGAAATAAAACTTAAAGAAAAATATATTGAAAGAAACCAAAACTTAAAATTAAATAATGATTTAATAAAAGTAATAGTCGGACCAAGAAGAGCTGGAAAATCGTTTTTTGCAATACACTTCCTAAACAAGCAAGGAAAATTTGGTTATGTTAATTTTGATGATGAAAAATTAGTTGAGATAGAAAATTATGATGAAATAATTACCGCTATGAATTCGGTTTATGATAATCCTAAATTTGTTCTTTTTGATGAAATTCAAAACCTTCCAAAATGGGAATTATTTGCCAATCGCTTACAAAGGCAAGGATACAATTTAGTTATTACTGGAAGCAATTCAAATCTTTTAAGTAGAGAATTAGCAACACACCTTACTGGAAGGCATTTATTAACCAATATCTTTCCGTTTTCATTCAAAGAATATCTTAAATTTGAAAATAAAGAATTAATAACCTCTGAGATAAAAGAAAAATTATCACTATACTTGCTTAACGGAGGTTATCCAGAGATATTGTCAAAAAAAGTTGAATTAAAAGAATATCTGTCCAATTTGTTTAATTCAATATTGTATAAAGATATTATGAAAAGGTATAAAATACGGAATCCTAAACAGATTGAGAATTTAGCGATTTATCTTATTTCAAATATTGCGAATGAGTATTCTTATAACTCCTTAACAAATATTGGAAAAATCAAAAGTTCCCACACAACTGAAAAATATCTTAATTATTTAGAAGAATCTTTTATTTTGTTTAGTTTAAAAAGGTTTTCATATAAAGTTAAAGAGCAGTTGTCCTCAAATAAAAAAATTTACTGTATAGACAACGGATTTATTCAAGCAAAGGCATTTAAATTAAGTCCGGACTTTGGAAAATTATATGAAAACGTAGTTGCTTGCAAACTAAAGAAAGAAGAAATTGAAGGAAACTTAAGGTTTTATTATTGGAAAAATCAACAGCAAGAAGAAGTTGATTTTATTACACAAGAGGGCTTGAAGGTTAAGCAATTAATACAGGTTTGTTTTAATATAGATGAGTTAGACACAAAAAATAGGGAAATAAGAGCATTGATTAAGGCAGGTAAGGAATTGAGATGTAACAATCTTTTGATAATAACTGAAGATACAGAAAAAGAAGAAAAAGCAGAATGGTTTGGGGATAAGGCAAATATAAAATTCATTCCACTTTGGAAATGGCTTTTAGAATAATCTTATTGAGGAAAAAGTTTGGGACTTAATCTTTGGGACTTCAAGAATTTACTAATTCTTGATAGCACTCAAGAACTGAGAGTTCTTGATGTTAAGTAATCGTGGAAAAAGTTTTCACTTTGCTATCTAAATTTTTATATTCAAAAGTGAAAACTTTTTGGGGGCATTGACCCAGACCAAAATAACAAGCTCGCCTTCGTAAACTCAGGCTCGTAATCATATCAACCAACCCCGCCAAACTAACAAACACTCAAACTCAATAATCTTACTGGCTCGCTTAGTAATAATCATTACAAACTTCTCATTGTCTCACCAGTTTCTCTTTCATACTTCTCGCACATAGCACAAAACTTAGTTGTTGAAGTAACAAAATCAATTCTTATTTTTTCG
>JAHIEM010000099.1 GCA_018901625.1 Nanobdellota archaeon | reverse complement strand
TAATCTTCCAACTTTATTTCCTTGTTTTTTTCTTTGTGAAAGTGATGATAGGTTTGAGAATAGTCTTTGATTTTCCATCTGCAAGACTTTAGAATAAACATTATTCATTTCAGGATTTACAACTTTCAAATCGAGCAAATAGTTTTGCAGTTCATTTTTTGTATATCTTTCATCAAGTCCTGCGAGAAGATTATTATAAGTCTGTCTGCAAATTTCCAGAGACAAGTCTAACTTGTCTAGTTGTTCTTTTTTTGGGTATAATCTGAATTTATAAGTTGTTGTCATTTTTGTTTCATCAAACGATTTATTATTTCGTCATAAGTTTCTCTTTTCGTGATTCTTAACTTTTTTAGTTTTTCTAAAGTTTTATGTTCTATTTGTATATTCGTTCTTTGTTTCATACACAATAGACACACAATGCCTTTATATACCTTTCTATTTTCCAATTCATCCATAACCTAATTGCGATTTAGGATATGGACTTCTTAGCGACTATGCTTAAAACCAAAAGAATAACCCCCCCTTAATTAATTGTCAAACAATCGCCCCTGATATTTATGAGCAGATAATTTTTCTCCAACAGATAGCAGTTAATAGGTTCTCTATCTCTTAGTCACCCTTCTAGCCTATTATTAAACTCTCCAGAAATATTCTCAAGCATCTTCTCTCTTATTTGTTCCTTCGTCTTCCACTGGCGATGCCCTAAAACAAACCCCAATTTAACATAAGCAGTCTCAGCAAGCATATCCCCAAGAAAGATTATGCCATAATTCATTAGCTTTCTGCCAGGTGAATAGACTAATGGATCAAGTCTTCCATAAACAGTTTGGCAGGCTGCGCAAACAATCAGCCCATTATCAATAGCTCGTTTAATAGCAGGCAGTAAATTTTTCCTAGCCTCATCAATAGCCAGATGCCCCAATCCAGAAACCTCAATCACAACACCATGGTATCTTGTTGATAAAAAATCAAATATCTCAGGGTCCATACCAGGATAAAACTTAATCAGAGCAATTTTATCATTAAAGCCATCGTCTAATTTAACCTTCTTGTTATCATCTCTAGTTCTATGCCCGGTAATTGTTTCAATCCTATCAGGAAAAACTCTGGCAATAGCCATGGTATTCACTGGCTTGAATGCATCTCTTCTTGAAGAATGCAGTTTTCTAACCTTGCTCCCCCGCAAAGCATAACAGAAATCATCATTACTAGATGCGTGCCCAACTAAAACAACCTCTGCAATATCTGAACAAGCAACTCTCGCAGCGCACTGCAGGTTTAGAGCAGCATCTGAACTAGCCCTGTCTGAACTTCTCTGTGAGTAAGTTAGAACAACAGGCTTGTTTAAATCTTTTAAAAAGAAACTAAGAGCAGCAGCAGTATAATGCAAGAAATCAGTTCCGTGAGTAATTATAACTCCCTCGCAGTCACCATCATTCAGGCTCTTCTCGCAAATCTTGGCAATCTCCTGCCAATCTTTATAATCCATATTCTCACTCGCTTTCATAAACGGAATCTCAACTTTCCTTACATTGCAAATCTCAAAAATCTCAGGATATAGTTCAAATAACTCTTCAGGATTAGTAAGCCACTTAACACCCCCGGTCTGATAATCAACTCTTGATGAAATAGTTCCCCCAGTGATTATCACATCAACATTTGGAAGTTTTGAATTAACTTTCCTAGCTTCTTTTTTCTTGCCTTCTTTTTTCTTGCCAATTAAATCAATAGAAACTATGTCTTCTTTCTTAATTCCAAAATTATACCCATTTCTTAATTTCAATAAAACAATTCCCGCCTCATAGCTCTCAACTAGAGTTCCCTCTAAAGTCTCGTGAACTGTTCTGATGCTGACTCTATCCCCGGGTTTTGCTTCCATGAAAAACACAAACAATGAAGATATAAAAAGATATCTAAAAATCAAGCAGAAGCTGACAATCTATTCTTTAACCTATGTCAAGAACCGTGGACTGAAGTCCAAGGCGTGAAACGCCGTGCGGTTCTTGAACACTGTCAAAAATCCAACGCAACTCCATGTTCAAACAAGGAGGGTCAAGGATTTTTGAAGTCTAAATAGGATTATAGGTGAATTGTTATATTTGCACGTTCAGTAGGTTTTCTTTAGACTAACTAAATAAAAATAAAAAATAAAAGAAATAGTAAAAAATTATCTCATAGCAAATGACGCTGAAACTAACTCGTTTGCGACTTTGAGGTTCTGACAGTGCTCAAAATCTTACGATTTTGACATCCTGGGAAAGACATACAAAAATTAATAAAAATTTATGTCTTTCACTTGAGGCTGAAAACTGCCTGAACATTTGCGTTTATGTCTTTTTCTCCAGGCTGTATGCTTGTAGTTGCTGATTTTGCCTCTGCTGCTCCTGAAACCATAGCATCATTGCTATATAGAGCCCAAGGAGAATATCCAAAATCTGACACAGATACTGAAACCAAGCTTCCAACTCTCTTTCCTAATCCACTAGCAACAGATTCAGCTTTTATTCTCGCATCTTCTGAAGCTTGTTTCAAAGCAAGAGCCTTATACTCATTTTGTTTTTCAACACTCAACTCAAAATTAATATATCTTACTAATGCCCCTGCATCTACGCCAGCATCAATAGCTCCACCGATTTTATCAGTTCTAGAAGTTGACATCTCTAGCTTGATATTATGAGATGCTTTATATCCAATAAGTTTCTGTTGCCCACTGCTCCAGGAATAATCAGGATAAACATTAAATCCTTCAGTAGTTATCTCCTTTCTCTCAAATCCCAGCTTGACTAAGTTAGTAATAACATTATCAACAATCTCCGAGTTCTTATCATTAGCTTCCTGGCTGCTAGTTCCTTGAGTCTGCACAGAGAAATACAAACTAACTAAGTCAGGAACAGCCTTAACCTGGCTAGTTCCCTGAACATTCACAGTATTCCTAGTTACAGGCATAACCTGGAAAAAGGAGTATACCCCAATAAGCGCAACTATGATTATAGCAGCAGCAATTATCAAAGTTATTTGAACTGATTTTTCCATTCTAAAATTTCCTCCTTTCAGCTATTAGACTAAAAACAAAATAAACAATCAAAGAGAATAAAGCCCCAGCTAAAAACCACTCCCAAGCAGGCAGGGAAATTATCTTGTCCCATAAAGAATAACTTGCCAAATTAACACCAGCAGAAGGAGCAGATTCTAAACTCGCCCCCGCAACCTTGTCATTAACAGATAACATCGCTTTTTCAGAAAAACTAAAGAACCTTATCAGTAGAGCTGCTATTCCAGAAACTATCAGAACAGGAAGCAATTTTAGTGCAGTTTTTGTTTTCTGCCTAGGAGAAATAACAATTGATTTCTGAGAAACTCTATAAACAGGTATCTTCTTCCCCTTCACACTCCAGAAATGTTCTGCTCTCTCAATCAGCCCAGCTTCAACTAATTTTTTAACATTATACCCAACTGTATTCAGAGGCATTCCCAACTCGCGAGAAATATCAGTTTCAGATGAGTTCCTCTCAGCCAGCAAGTTCAAAATCTTCTTGCACGACGCATTTCCTAAAACCTCAGAAATGCTCTTCATTCTCTCATCATCAAATGAAACCAGCACGTATTTATTATTCATAAAAAACATAGATAATTGAGATTTATAAACAGTTTGATAGGTTCAAGCGAGATTGAACCAAAGAAAAAAAGAAAAAAAGAATAAATTGTATTATCAGACAAATTGCGCCTCTAGTCCTAAGATTAACTCTTTATACAGTTGATGACCTCTCTCATAGTTACTAGACAAAACACTAGAAGTTACATCTTGCAATTTTTCATAAATCCGTTTCCAGATTCCTTGAGAATCTTCTCTTGCTCCTATTGCCTGAACAATTAAAGGTCCTTTTCTTCCGTACAAAACATAATCTCTCTTTCCACTAAAGGATTTGAGTATATGCTCTCTTGTGAGAGTTTTCATTGCTCTCATTTCCAGCGAATCTCTCGGCAAACCCAGTGCGTCTAAACATGCAGTTGTTACATAACAGCAGCTTCCTCCAGAATCTCCTCCCGAACTTCCTCCAGAACCTTCGCCACTATCGCCCCCCTCATAACGAGAATCATTAGGATCTGCTCCTTTAAGATGACTAAATGCACTTTTGTCAGCTTCATCTTGTGTAAATCCTGCTCCCCTTCCAGCTTCTCCAGTACGACGATCTTCTGCCTTAGATGTGCGTATCCCAAATAAAACATCTGATGCACCCGTAGTGTTTGTTGTTTTATAGTTTCCCATTTTTTCATTTACCCCCTTACAATTATTGAATTTCAAACTGAAGATAAGCGATTTAAATAAGATGAAAAATTAAAGTCACTAATCGGAAAAAGCCATAGATTCGCAAAATTATTTCCTATAATCTTGCCACCGTATAAATCCTCATAATGTTTTCTTATCTGGCAGATATAATCAGGCCCGCCTTCAACATAATCCCTTGACAATGTTAATTGATTTGCATTTCGACCTGTCTTTCTCAGAATAGAGATATGAGGTATAGCGATATGAACTAATTCCTCAGCACCTTGTTTAAATTCATCAAAGTCCTCAATACCTACAAGATAAGTATACTCTAATTTGCCTACGCCAAGATTCTTAAGATTTTTCATATCACTTAATATCTCGGGATAATCTTTCTTTCCTTTAGATCCATGCATGATAGAACTTCTATCAAAGAATCGTTCAATAGTATAAGCACACCTGAACCTATCTGAATCATTTTTTAATCTCTTTGAAATTTCCCCTATACAACTAGGAGTCACCAACTGTGATCCAATATAAAAAATTCTTCCATCAAATCCTCTTTCTTCTGCCTGATTGATTACATCCAAAATGTGAACTTTTAACATATCCTCAGATTCAAATCTCCCAGTAACAATAGCTATCTCATCCAGGCAGCTAAGTTCATTTAATCCTGTTTCTGCTTCAATTTTTTTAAAACCTTGTTGGGGAGTGATATTTTCTAGTTGTTTAGTCCTGTATACGTAAAAACAAAAGTCACATCCGCCGCATTTAGGATTAAAATTTACATTAAGAATTTTACTATCCTGCAAACTTGGAAACATTCCATGAGGTCCTCTAAAATAATAATACGGCAATGTATTTCCTAAACGAGTAAAAAGAATATTCCTGAAATTTAATTCTTCATCATTAAACAGTATCCGGTCTTTATGTATCCTATAAGGAGAATCTTCAGAAAGCATAAACGAAATCAACCCAAAATTTTTGTCATCAAAAAGATAAAAAATTGGTCTATCACCTCCAGACTCCATTACAGAGTCATTTATTCCCCGATATTTCATGTTATAAAAATGTAATTCCAAATCAGATATATCTGAATGTCTGCTTTTGGTTGCTTCAAAATTTTTGTCTATCATCTTAATTTAACCCGCACATAAAGTAGCTTCAGTATCTAATAAAAAAGCCCTCAAATCTCGTGAAAAAACACCAACTTCATTTTCGTCAGCATTTAGAGAAAATTTATTATAAACTTGGGTTATTCCTAGTCTTTGCGCTCTGGATAAACTATCCTCGCTGCTGCTTACCATTACAATTTTATCATAACTACCTTCTTTCTTTCCAATTTCTTTGGCTAATTGAATTCCCAATACCTGTAGGTCACCATCAGGACATCTGAGAAATTGCCCATCTATGATATACACCCCATAATCTTGATTTAACATAGAGATAGCATCCTCGTAATTATTTGCAATATCTACACTTCCTTTTCCTAAAATAGATTCTAGACAATTTTTATGAAACTTTTGCCATTTATCATGGTCCTCAACAACTAATGCTCGTACC
This sequence comes from Nanobdellota archaeon, assembly GCA_018901625.1. Classification (GTDB taxonomy): domain Archaea; phylum Nanobdellota; class Nanobdellia; order Pacearchaeales; family GW2011-AR1; genus JAHIEM01. Next base: position 817 of record JAHIEM010000099.1, on the reverse strand, counting down.
ATTTTTCAGTTGCCTCCATAAGTATCAATAGTCCAACCCTCAACACTATCAATATCCCAGTGTATTTTCCAACGAGTATACCCGTCCCCACAACTGCTATCTGGCCCGTCCATTACATACCCAGTGTAACCATCATATCTTGCCTTTTGCAAAGATGGACTGCAAGCAGTCGGACCTCTCACCGCAAGACCTATACTTCCTGCATTGATAACCTTAACAAGATCCCCCTTGCTGAAACTAACAGCAGTTACACCTTCAATAGAACTGACTAAAACAAGAAAAAGAATCCCAAATGACAAGATTCCAAGCAAAACTTTACTTTTCATAAAAAGACTAACTACAGAAAGTTTATATATCTTTTCCTTAAAGTATATATACTACCTTATAGTATATAAAAACAGATAAATTTATATATTCCTTCTAATTTACTAATTTATGAAAAGAAAAGCAATCCAGCTCGCAAAACAGACAATCGTGGTTAGTTTACCCTCAAAATGGGTAAAGCAGCAGGGCATAAAGAAAGGCGATGAGATAGATGTGGAAGAGAGAGGAAGCGAGCTGGTAATTGGAGGAAGAGGAAAAAAAGAAGAGAAAAAGATAGAGATTGACATAAGCAATTTAAACAACAGGACAACTGGATGGTATCTTGCGAGCTTGTATAAAATGGGATGTGACATAATAAAAATAAAATACGACAATCTCTCTGCTGTAAAAACAATAGGAGAGATAATCAAGAACGCATTCATAGGATTTGTTATTGCAGAACAGAATGAAAAAGAGTGTACTATCCGAACAGTATCCCAAGACATCTCAAATG
>JAHIEM010000098.1 GCA_018901625.1 Nanobdellota archaeon | reverse complement strand
CGAATCATAATTAATACAATTGCAGAAAAAACAAGAGAAACCAGGAATCTCCTCATCATGACATTTACGATCTTTGCAATACTCCATGCTAAACTCTTCAGGCATCTCTTCTCTTAAAGAAGCATAACTCGTAATCCTTAAGATTTCAGGTAAATTATCCAAGGAAAACTCTATCCCCTTTCCCCCAAATAACTTTCTCAATCCTTTTATCTTCCCAGCTTCCCACTTCTGCATCTCAAGAATCATTTTTGCAGCATATGATAATTCTGATTCAGTAAATTCTGCCATAAACTTTCACTTTAAAAGTAGTTTTTAAGAATTTGTATACTGCTCAAATTCTTATCTTGTTCTAAATTAACCTACAAAAATCTGATTTCTACAATAAAAATTTAAAATTAAGTTGAACATTAACTCTTTAGAGGTTTGTTAGACCATATTTTTTATCTGCTACTTAAGTTTCCATCTCATTAAATTGCCGCATTCTGAGCATTCAACAGTCTTAATATTGCTCTTCACTTTCCTGAATTTTAAATTCATGGAAAAGCATTTGCTACAGAATTTTTTCCGGGAATCTTTAAGTTTGATTCTGTACTTCATTGCAACCTTCTTTATTTTTCTTACTTCTTCTTTATCATGCTTTTTTTCAAAGAATTCATTTATCTTCTCTTCAGCTTGTTTTTTATTCATCTTTTCCATCTACTTCCGCTTAATCTTAATCTCTCCCTTTTTTGATTCCGCTCTCAAATCTTCTCCCTCTTTAATCCCAGCAATTCTCATTTCTTCCTCCGGAATTACTAATATGAACTTGTGATACTCTTTATCTTTATACTTTCTAGACAAAACTTTTTGTATTTTCATAGATAATTAATCCAAACAGAATTTATAAACCTTTAGGAACCGAAAGATTTAAATAGTTTAGGTTCCTAATAATGAGATGAATCCTGATGAAATACTGAATAATCCAGAAAAACTAAAAATCTTAGTAAGAATAATCGCGCATTTGATGGGGGATGGCTGTGTTTCTAAAAAATATTTTGCATATTTTAACAAAAATGAAACGCTCTTAAATAACTTCAAGAAGGACATAACGGATGCTTTTGGAAATTTGCATTTTATAACTGGAAAAGTACAGTCAGGAACATCGCTTATTCAAATAAAACACAAGGAAACATGGTGTTTTTTAACTTCATTAGTAAAGGACTATCGGAGTTTTTCCTTAAGATTCCCCGGATTTATTAACACTAAAGAACTACAAAAGAACTTTTTGTCTGCCTTATTTGATGACGAAGGATGTGTTGCTCTAAGGACCTTTAAAAAAACTGGAGAAATCAAAAGGAATATAACCTTTACCTCAAAATCAAAATTATTTGCAGAAGAAATTAAGCACGTATTAGAAACTTCTTTTGACATACAGTCTAATAAGATAAATGAATACACTAAAATTTGGGGAGACAAAAGGTTTGTAATCTATACTCTATCAATAACTGGCAAAGAAAATTTTGTTAAATTTAGGGATGAAATAAACTTTTCTCATCCTCTAAAAAAAGAAAAGCTAGATGCTATGATAAACTCTTACATAAGAAAATAGTAAGACAGCTTCATGTGTTCCCTGCTTTTGGGCAAGTACAGGCATGAACGTAGCAAGCTTAACTATCCGAGTTCGGAATGGGATCGGGTGTGACCAAGCTACTATGGCCGTCTCAAAAACCCCTATTAAACAAGGTTTATAAAACTTATGTTTCTCATTATTTCAAGCGGGGGTTCCGGAGCGGTCAAACGGGATAGACTCAAAATAAACCTTTTAGAAAAAGGTTTCCAAAAGAGCAATCTATTGGCTTAGTGCCTTCGTAGGTTCGAATCCTACCTCCCGCATTTATGGGGTTGAAAATCCCATTTATGGATGATGATTCGGACTTTAGGGGTGAATTTCAACAGAAAGAGAACCTAGGTTTTGGTTGCAGGAGAGATGCAGAACCCGCTGGAAAAAGATTTCATCTTAGTAGTCCAATAATCTACTAATTTGAAGATGAAATCTTTTTGTGGTTAACATGTTCGAATCCCGAGCGCTTCAAAATCATAGGATTTTGACAGTCATCAAAAATTTACATTTTTGAGAAGTTCACGAGACAAATTGAAAATAGTATTAATGAGTGGGCTCGCGAGCTTCCTCCTGCATAATCCGTTTTCTACAATATTTATAAACCTAAAATTCGTAAGAGAATCATGTTCAAAAAGAAAATAAAAACTAGTCAGGAAGTTAAGCAACAAGCCAGAAAAAATCTTTCAGCCAATTTCGCTAAAACTAAAAAAATATATGTTTTAGATACTTCTGCAGCAATAAGCAAGTTTATCTCTAAACTAATAAAAAAAGGATTGCAAGGAAAAGTGATTATTCCCAACGCAGTAATGGCTGAATTGGAAAACATGGCAAATAAAGGAAAAGAGGAAGGATTTATTGGGCTAGATGAAATCGCAAATCTCCACAAGATAAAAACAAACTTCCCAATTCAAATTCATTTTCAAGGTTCAAGGCCAAACGAGATGCAGATTAGATATGCAAAATCTGGAGAAATTGACTCGGTAATAAGGGACGTGGCAATTTTGAACAGTGCAACCCTGATAACTGCTGACCTAGTTCAGGCCAAAACGTCCCAAGCATACAATATTCCAGTAATCTTCCTCAAGCCAAAAACAGTCAAGGAAAAAAAGAAATTTTTATTCTGGAAGAGAAAGAAGTAAGTTTTTATATTCATCGTTCTTGCTAAAATCAGGCCCTCGTAGCTCAACCTGGATAGAGCGGCAGCATCCTAAGCTGAAGGTTGTAGGTTCAAATCCTATCGAGGGCGCTTTTTATTTTATAATGTGGTTCGAATAACCCTTTTGCAAGGACTACAAACCTTTAAATTGTTTGGAACCCTTAATGAAATATGCCTTTCAAAAATCCAGAGGACAGAAGAGATTATAGAAGAAAGTGGTATGCTCGTAATAGAAAGTCAGAACTTATCCATGTTCAAAGAAGAAAAAAAGAGATAAAAGAATGGGTGTGGAATTATAAAAAATCACTCAAGTGTACTATTTGCTCACAAAGTCATCCCGCGATTATAGATTTTCACCATAAAGCCGGCAAAAAGGACAGAAGCATTGCTCAAATGCTTACTGACGGGTATTCTATATGCCGAATCAAGAAGGAATTATTAAATTGTGAGATTCTATGCGCTAACTGCCATAGAAAAATACATTTTGAAGAACGCAATAAACTTCTTTCTAAGATTTAATTTAAAAAGAGTTATAGTGTTTTGAAGAATATTTTCTCAAAAGTAATTCAAAATCTCTATAAGCTTAAAAACAATAACTTTTAAAACACCCTTTCTTCTCATAATTTGAAGCGCTGTTAGTTTAATGGGAGAATTGGTGGTTTCCAAGCCGTCCTAACGGACGTCGAAAATACCACTAGACACGGGTTCGATTCCCGTACGGCGCATTCAGTCATATTTTTAAACCAGGAAAACCAAAAAGAAATATGTCAGAACACCAACAAACACCTTCAACAGGAAACAAAAAATCAGAGTGGTATGATAAGTACTATAAAATCTTTTTCTTCATCCCAGTCCTGCTAACACTTCTCTCATTAGTATATCTTGGATTTTTCTTCTCTCAGCACAATGATTTCATGTTAAAAGACGCGAGTTTATCAGGGGGAACAACAATCACTATTAATGGAGACATAGACACCCTCAAGCTAGAGTCTGAACTAAAACCCGAAGTTCCTGATGTAACAATCAGAAAACTAACTGATTTGCGCTCTGGAAAAGCAATTGCAGTCATAGTTGAAAGCTCAATTAATATTTCAGAATTAAAACCAAAAGTAGAGGGAGTACTAGGATACGAGCTCACTACCGGACTGAATGGAAATTCTAGCATAGAATCAACAGGAGCAACACTCTCTAACAATTTCTACAAGCAGCTAATCTTCGCGCTGATAATCTCATTTATCCTAATGTCTCTGGTTATCTTCATAATGTTCAGAACATTTATTCCGAGTCTCGCAGTAATCTTCGCAGCATTTTCTGACATAGTCATGCCCCTCGCTCTGATAAACATTTTAGGAATCAGGCTCTCTGCAGCAGGAATTGCAGCATTTTTGATGCTGATTGGTTACTCAGTAGACACAGACATCCTGCTGACAACTCGCGCGCTAAAAAAACGAGACGGAACTCTTAACACGAGAATTTTCGGGGCATTTAAAACAGGAATTCTAATGACTCTAACAGCACTAGCTGCCGTCTTGCCAGCATTCTTCGTGATTACAGGATTGCCAGAATCATTCAGGCAGATATTTCTAATCCTGGCACTAGGGCTCTCTGCAGACATATTCAATACCTGGCTGACAAATGCCTCAATAATTAAATGGTACTGTGAAAAGAAAGGAATTCAATAAAAATGGGAAGATTAACTCTAAGAATATGGATATTAATTATTGTCTTAATCTTTGCGCTTCTCGCAATATCTCCTAGTTTCCAGACAGGTGCACTAATAAAATCAGTTGAAAAAAATACAACATATTTTAATGACGGGCTTAGAGCAGGAATGGTAATCACCTCCATTAATGAGCAGGAAGTTAAAAATTCAGAAGACTATTCAAAAATAATCTTGAGTGTATTCCCTGTTGAAAACGAAACAAAACTGATAATCCAGACAAAAGAGAGAAGCTTTATTTTTTACACAAATGAAACACCACTGATACTTGTATCAAATCTTCCATCCTCAAAGATTAAGACCGGGCTTGATTTATCAGGCGGAGCTAGAGCTCTAGTCAAGCCAGAAAAACCACTCACTGCCTCAGAAATGTCTGACCTGGTTGCTGTTACAAGCAACAGGTTGAATGTATTCGGAATAGCAGATGTCACAGTAAAGCCAGTCTCAGATTTAGAAGGGAATAATTTTATGATGGTAGAAGTAGCCGGAGCCTCTCCAGCAGACCTTCAGGAACTTGTTGGAAAGCAGGGAAAGTTCGAAGCAAAGATAGGAAATGAAACAGTCTTCATAGGCGGAGAGAGAGACATCACCTATGTAGCTAAGACAGGGCAGGAAGCAGGAGTAGAATCATGTTTTCAGGTTGAGGAGGGATATGCCTGCAGATTCAGATTTGCAGTTCATCTTAGTCCAGAAGCAGCAAAACGTCATGCAGACATAACATCTAAACTCGGAGTAAACACAACTGATGGGGGAAGATACCTGGACAAAAAACTAGATATGTATGTAGATGACCAGCTAGTTGACTCTCTGCTCATCTCAGAAGAACTAAAGGGAAAGGAGACCACTCAGATATCTGTCCAGGGTTCTGGCACAGGTGCGAGCCAGCAAGATGCATTAAAAGCAGCAACAGAAAGCATGAGAAAACTCCAGACAGTTCTTATCACAGGAAGCCTGCCTTACAAGCTTGAGATTGTAAAGCTAGACACAATATCTCCAACTCTCGGAAAAGAATTCACAAAAAATCTCATTATTCTTGCAATAGTTGTTTTTGCAATAGTCTCAATAGTTATCTTCATAAGATACAGAAGAATAAAAATAACTCTCTCTGTGATTCTTACACTGTTTTCAGAAGCATTTATCACTCTTGGGATAGCAGCGCTAATCAGCTGGAATCTAGATGCGCCGAGTATTGCAGGAATAATCGCTGGAATGGGAACAGGAGTTAATGACCAGATAGTTCTGATAGATGAATCTGTCTCTAACCAGAGAGAAAGCATGAAAGAAAGAATAAAACGCGCATTCTTCATAATTACTGGCGCATTCTTCACAATAGTGGCCGCAATGCTCCCGCTTTTCTGGGCAGGCGCAGGAATGCTAAAAGGGTTTGCTCTAACAACAATCCTAAGTGTCATGGTGGGAATTCTAATTACAAGACCAGCTTTCGCAGATATTCTAAAGAAAATCCAGAAAGATTGAATTGAAATGATAGTAAAAATTCTCGGAATATTTGACATGCTCGCCGCATTATTGTTCTGGGTATTTGGAATTTTTGGAATTATCCCCTCTAACCTGATACTGATTCTAGCAGTATACCTCCTAGTCAAGGGGCTGATATTCGTGATTTCAGCAGATGTTGCATCAGTAATAGATATCCTGGTTTCTCTGATAATGTTTTTATCACTCTCATTTCATATTCCTCAGATTATAGTGATAACTGCCACACTAATTCTTATTCAAAAAGGAGCATTTAGTTTGTTTGCATAAGATGCTTAACAACAAATTTAATAAGTAGCTTTGGCTCAATTCCTAATGGGAGAGGAAGACAAACAAAAAAGAGGGCTTGTTGACAAGGCGATAGACTTTATTTTCTCTGATGATTCTCGGAAATACTTATTAGTAATACTTTTGATAGGAATTGTTCTCAGATTTTTTGTAGCTCGCAATATGCCTCCTGTTGCAGACGAAATGGTTCACGGAACGCACGCAATTGGATTTATAAATTTAAACGCCCTAAGTAGCATGACTCAATGCCCCATATGGTTTTTTTTAACAGACCTGTCCTATAAGATTTTTAATGTTACTCTTTTCAGCGCAAGATTTCTCTCATTTTTTTATGGAGGATTGACCATAATTCTGGTATTTTTGATATCAAGTCTTCTCTTTAATAAGAAAATTGCACTAATTTCTTCTTTCTTATTAGCAGTTTCAGCTTTCCAAATCTCATGGGTCGCAGTTTACATGGATCAGGCAATGATGTTCTTTATTTTGTTTGCCGCTTATTTTTTTATAAAAGAGTACCAAACAAAAAAACAAATTTCTATTCTAGCATCTCTCTTTTTAGGTATTGCTCTGCTCATAAAAATAATTGCTGGGGTTTTCTCAATAATTTTTGCATTTTTCATGACTCTAATTCTATACAAAAACTATAAGACTGATAAAGTTGCTTTCAAGAAAAATTTAGCCAGGGTAATCATCTCTGCAGTAATCATTATTTTGCTCTTTTTGCCAGTCTTATCTTACAACTATTTTCTCTATAAAGAAAAAGGAATCGTAGACCTTCCTTTCTCAATGTATTTTAACATAAACCAAACATTCTATCAGGGCGCAGGTCTTGCGCACGAGACTGGATTTAACTTAGGAAGCGCCCCAAATTCAATTAAAGCGGTGATTATTGATTATCTCTTAAAAAACGACCCCCTAATACTTTTATTAGGCATCTGCGGAATTTTTCTAGCATTTAGGCTATTTAAAGAGAAAAGATTCTTTCTTTGGTTTCTCATATCGCTAATTATTCTTCCCCTGGTGATTATCGCCGTGTCTATCCTCTTACCGACCCATTATACTTCTTTCATGCCTCTCTTTTCTATTTTTGGAGGAATTTCTTTGGCAAGACTATCTGAGTTTTTAGGCAAGGGGTTTAGACACAAGAGCATTCTCTTAATTTTAATGCTAATAATTTTAATATTCACCTTTTCAGTCATCTGGGAAAATCTTTCATCCAGAAGCGCAGTTGGCAAAATGAGGGAGTTTACAATCTCTTCTGTAGATTCAAATACACTAATAGTGGTAGACTCTAGAATCTATCGAGGAACAATTGCATGGATGTTCAATGACAAGCATTATGTAGAATCTTCTCTTTTGCCTGCGGTTATACAAGCAAGCCAAGATTTGCCAGGCAACCCTTCAAATATTCACACATTGTTCATAGAGTGTGTCCCTGATGATTGCGGCTGGGGATCAATAAAAGACCAGCCTGATTTTAATAAATCAACAGAGGATATAATCTCTTTTTTTGAAAATATATCTACTAAACAAGATATAACTGGTGGGGGGGGAAGAGGATATGAAATTAAGAATGCTCCTTACTTCACAGTTTATGATACTCATCTCGCCCTAAATCCTGCAGTTCTCTCTCAAGTAGATCAAACCCATGAATTTTTCTTCTATCCAGTAAGAAGATATCTCTCACCTGCCCGGGCTTTTGATTATTATGAAGTTAATTCTGGCTTTGATTCTCTGCTAAACCTTACAGCGCATGCTTCACTCTACTTCTCGATACTATTTGCTATAGCTTCAGTACCTCTTCTTTTTTATAAACTACTAAAGGACAAATAAGTTTATAACTGCCCGGATTTAATTCTAACAATGGTCAAGAATTCAAAAACTTCTACTAAAAAGAAAGTAATATTTCTTCTGCCAACTTTGAACGAAGAAGAAGCAATTAGCAGAACAATAGACAAAATCCCTATAGAAAAAGTAAGAAGCATGGGGTTTGAATGCGAGATAGCCATAGTTGACGGGGGAAGCAGAGATAGGACTGTCGAGCTTGCCAGGCTAAAAAAAATTACTGTGATTCAGTCTCCAAAAAAAGGCTATGGCTTTCAGTATATCTATGCAATATCCCGTCTTTCTGGAGATATTGTAATCACAGGCGATGCAGATGCCACATACCCCTTAGAGATTGCTCCAAACATTTTAGACATTCTAATCAAAGAGAATCTTGACTTCATAACTACAAACAGATTTGCAGATCTAGAAAAGAGCTCTATGTCTCTTTCGCACTATATTGGGAACAAGATTCTTACTCTGGTTGGGAACTTGCTATTTGGATTGAGACTTAAAGACAATCAAAGCGGCATGTGGTGTTTTGATCTCAATAAAGTCAAAAAGCTTGGCTTGGAAAATAGAGATATGGCGTTTTCAGAAGAAATCAAAATAAGGGCATTTAAAAAACTTAAGTCAAAAGAAATTGCAATCACATACAGGCCTAGGGTAGGGAAAAGCAAGCTCAATTATCTCCACGCATTAAAAAATTTTATATTCCTATTTAAACTCAGGCTAAAAATATGAATCGTGTTTTATTGCTAAATCCTCCGGCAAAAAATAATCTCCAAAGAGACTTTTTGTGCAGTTCATCTAGTAAAGCAGATTATTACTGGCCGCCCATAGACCTCATAGTTTTGTCAGGCTTGTTAAAGGAATTTGAGGTAAGAGTTATTGACGCAGTAGCAAGCAAGATTTCAAACAGAGAAACATTGAGCAAAATCAAAGCAATGAATCCAGATTCAATAATCTGCCTTGTTTCCTCTATTGGCTTTAATGAAGAAATGTCATTTCTCAAAAATGTAAAGGATTCTCTCCAAAATTCAAGAATTATTTTAATTGGAGACATCGCCTTTTTTGAAAAAGAAAAAGTTATTAAAAATAAATTTGTCGATGCAATCTTGCTGGATTTCACTTCCCATCAAATAATTGAATATTTGAAAAACCCTGAAAATAAGAAAATTAAAGACATCTGCTATAAACTTGGAAGCGCTGTTGTCTTTAATGGGGTGCTTAAATCAAGTGAATTTTCTTATGGCATGGCTAATTTAGAGCTATTCAACTTGAATTCATATTCAATTCCATATTCAATTCACAAAAAAATTGCCCCGATATTATTCAACTATGGATGCCCGTACAAATGCTCCTTTTGCGCTTCTGGAAATATTGGATATAAAATAAGAAATCTCTCCGAGTCTAAGCAAGAGATCATGCATCTGTACAAAAAAGGCTTTAAAGAGATATTTATCAGAGATTTTAATTTTACTACAAATAAAGCATTTGTGATGGACATTTGCACGTTCATTATAAAAAATAATATAAAGATTTCCTGGTCTTGCGAAGGAAGAGTGGACAATGTAGACAGAGAATCTCTCCAGCTTATGAAAAAAGCAGGATGCTATCTTATCTTCTTTGGAGTTGAATCAGGCAAACAGGAAAGGCTTGACAGCTTCCAAAAAAGAACATCTATAACTCAAATAAAAAAAGTCTTTGGATTATGCAGAGAAATCGGCATAAAAACTCTTGCGTCATTTGTGCTCGCTTTGCCCGGAGATACGATGGAAGACATCATGGCAACTATTAATCTTTCAAAAGAAATCGAGGCAGATTACGCGTCATTTAATTTATATGTCCCAAGGTATGGCTCAGATTTGAGAAAAAAGCTGGAAAAAAATTCTGAATTAGACTTAAATTCAAGATTTGATTCCTCCAAGGAATTTATCAACTTAACCTCTTTGTCTGAAGAGGAAATATTAAATCTTTATAGGTACGCGATTAAAAGTTTTTATTTCAGGCTGCCTTATCTAGCAAAGCAAGCCATATCGATGAGGACATGGTTCCAATTTAAAACACATCTCTTAAATGGGCTTAGCTTGTTTAAAAAATCTCTAAAATGAGATATTTATTAGTTAATGTTCCTGAAACAGAAAATCTCTTTAAAAAAACAAAAATTGGATTAGCGCTTCCAATGATGCCGCCGCTGTCTCTTGCCAGTATCTCATCAGTTATACTTGAAGAAGGACATCAAGTTAAAATCCTGGATATGCGAATATCAGATTGCCCTCTAAAAGACTTGAAAAAAGAGATGTTATCCTTTTCACCAGACTATCTCGGATTAACTTTTACAACCCCCTTGGCGAAAGAAGCATTTAAGATAGCCTCATTTTCTAAATCAATAAAACCAAATTTAATCTGCATTTCCGGAGGCCCGCATACATCTGCCCTTCCAGCAGAAACTTTGAGAGATTCTCAAATAGACATTGCAGTTATTGGTGAAGGCGAGCAGACTATGAGACAAATCTGCAAAGGCATGCCTCTAAAAAAGATAAAAGGAATATCATATAAAGAGAAAGGTAAAATAATAACTAACAAAAGAAGAGAGCTTATCTCAGACCTAGACTCTCTGCCGCTCCCGGCATGGCATCTTTTTGACTTAAAGAAATATCACACTCCGCGAATCTCATCAAAAAAAAATCCTGTAGGACCATTAGAGACCAGCAGAGGATGTGTTTATGGATGTGTTTACTGCAGCAAATGCACTTTTGGCAGATGCTTTAGAAAGAAATCAGTCAACAGAGTTATAGAAGAAATTGAATTAATGATTGAATCCGGTTTTAGAGAAATCCACGTCATGGATGACATGTTTTCAACAGATCTTCAAAGAGCCAAAAGAATATGCGAAGAAATAATAAGAAAAAAAATAATTTTCCCATGGACACTGATTAACGGCATAAGAGTTGATAGAGTTGACCAAGAACTAATGAACAAATTAAAAAAAGCCGGATGCTATCGTGTTGCTTTTGGTGTAGAATCCGGAGATGACAATGTTTTAAAATTAATCAACAAAGGCATGACTGTCAAACAGATAAAGAATGCTTTCAGGCTGGCCCATAAAGCAGGTATAGAAACAATCGCATTTTGCATGGTCGGGCTGCCTGGAGAAACAAAAGAAAGCATGCAGAAGACAATAGATTTAATGAAAGAAGTAATGCCAACATTGCCAAAAATAAGCATCTTGCTTCCTCTTCCAAACACCCCGCTTTTTGACGAATGGGACAAAAAGGGAATGATACTAACTAAAAATTGGGAAGATTACTCATTTCATTCGCAAATCAGAGTTTACAAACATCCTTCTCTTACAAATCAGGAAATTAATGAATACTATCGCAAATTTTGGAAAGATATTCTCTTTTCTCCAAGATATCTTCTTAGCCGGCTTATAAGAGATCTGAAAACTGGAGAGCTCTTTTTTGACATCTATTATTTTATGAAAAGCCTTAAGTTAGGATGGTGATATATTACTTGGATGTACTTAAGTTTAGCTGTATCTTTATAATCCTGTCAAGACTTCCCAAATTTAGTTTAATAGACTTCTAAAACAGAAGAAATAAAAACCAACTTTAGCTTAAATAAACATGATAAAAATGAAAAAAGGGAACAAAATCAATAAGTTTGACGTAGAGAGTAACTTAAAGTTAATAGCAAAAACATCCCTCATTGTTTTTGTGGGGATTTTCATCTCAAAAATTTTAGCTTATATCTTTCGGATAACTATTGCAAGATATTATGGTCCAGAAGTGTATGGTTTATTTTCATTGGCCACTATGATTTTCGGGATGACTATAACTTTTTCTTTGCTAGGCCTAACATCAGGGTTGGCAAGGTTTATTCCACAATACCGTGGAAAAAACGAAAGCAATCAATTATCTTATTTATTTAGATTTACAAAAAAAGTATTGCTCATAACAAGTGTTATTTCTGCCTTATTTTTGTTTTTTCTTTCAGAATTCATCGCAGTTAACATTTTTCACAACATAGACCTAATAATCTGGATAAAGATTTTAAGTTTTTTTGTTCCGATAGCGATTCTTTCCGGAATCTTTTTAGAGGCAATAAAGAGTTACGAACTAATAAGTTATCATTCTTTTATTTTTAATATTCTTCAAAATGTTATGAGGGTTTTAATCCTTGCTATTTTGATATTGCTAGGATTCAATGCCCCTTCTGCAATTGTTTCTTATTGCTTAGGATTTCTGGCTGTTTTAATAGCGTCTTATGCGGTTTGCCGATACAAGATTCCAGGATTATTCTTAAAATCAAAATTATCTAAAAAATGCAAACTTAAAGTAAGGAAAGGATTTTTATCTTACTCTATTCCATTACTCTTTTTAGGAATAGTCTCAATAATCTTCTATTGGGTAGACTCTTTCTTTTTGGGTTATTTCAAAGGAGCAGAAGCAGTAGGATTTTATAATGCTGCAGTCCCAATAGCTCTTCTTTTAGCGATAATACCTGAAATTTTTATGCAGTTATTCTTTCCAATGATCAACCGGCATTATTCAAAAAACAATTTTGAATTAATAAATCAGCTTAGCAAACAAATTGGGAAATGGATATTTATGGTAAATCTCCCTATTTTTATTTTGATATTTATTTTTCCAGGTGCAGCAATAAATATCTTATTTGGAAGCCAATATCTTATTGCTGAAAATGCCTTAAGAATTTTAATATTTGGGTCATTTATAGCTTCAATAGGCATTATTTCAAACAATCTTCTTTCAATGATTGGAAAATCTAAATTGATACTCGTAGACATCATCATCGCTTCAATTATGAACATCATACTTAATGTTCTTTTAATACCTCTGCCATCTATATTAGGGATTGACAATTCTTTAGGAATAAACGGAGCAGCAATAGCTACGACCATCTCAGTAGTATCTTTAAGTTTATTGTTTTTCTTTCAGGCAAAAAAGAACATTGGGATTATACCTATGAGGCTGAAAATGATAAAACTTTTTATAATCGGCATAATTCCCGGAGTTGTTTTGTTTTATCTCAGAGCTTTTTTCCCATCGCAAAATCTTCTTTTTGTAGCGCTTTTAGTGTTAAGCTTTTTGGCTGTTAATGCGATTCTGACTCTTGTCTCTAATTCTTTAGACGAGAATGACATAATCATTATCAATGCTATTTGGAGGAGGATATCCAGATGTCCCAAAAAATCCAAATTTTAACTCATAGAGGCATAGGGATATCTCGATTAAACGTCTATCCTGAAAGCAGTCTTATACTGCCGTATATCCGGGGCTATATGCTTAAAACTACCCTCATTTTAAGTTAATATCTGTCATATTTAACATCGAGTAGGGTTTTGTTGCCTTTATTAAGATTATTATTATGTTAGAAAAATAAAGTTATTATAGAGCGAATTAGTTTTACTTTTCGATATAAAGTATAGCCAAACCCCTGGCATCTTCGCTAAATTTGCTTGCTTTAACATCCTCCCAATCGCACTGCTTCCAAACATTAAAGAGCCTTCTTTTAAAGAAGAGCCTATGACTAAACAGTTTGCCCTCTTCAATTAACTTATCCAAACAACAGTTGTATCCTATTGGAACAGTTATAATGCTCTTTCCTCCCTCCTTGAGGTTTCTTATAATATTCTGAATAGCCAAATTTATTTTATCTTGCTCTTTTGGTTCTTCATCAATACCAACATGTTCCAGAGTAGAAATACTTATTATCAAACTATTCTTATTCTTCGATTGAAATGTGGCCGCGTCGTCATTAATTACTCCGGGAGAAACATCATATTTGTCTATTACTTCATGCGGAATATCTACATAATGGCCCAGTACGTTTCCTATCTCCAAAAATTGTACTTTTGACTTTCTTAGCTCACCAAGAATAATCGGAATTTCTATTGCTCTTTCGTTTGCCCAGGTGTGATTATAAGCATCATAGAAATATTTATACCTCTTATTCTGAAAGACAAAAGTATCATTTCTAAAAAACCTCACAATGTAGTTTACAAATACTCTCCATAAAACAACAAGATAGAAAAAACCTTCTTTTTTGAACCTTCTGTTAAACTTTTTAACAATACTTCCAAATCCCCTCCTAAGACATATCATTCCCATTTTTACCATATTCTATTTAAAAACCTCTTTCTGAGATTTATAGCCTTCTTTATGAAAGTTAGATTAAGCATGAAAATCATGTTTTTTAGTTTAATATTTCGTAAACTTTCAGCTATATCTAATCCTGCCTTCTTGGTATGCAGCGAATTTATTCGCTTATAAATTTTCTCAAAATTTTCTCTTGAGACCTCTTTTGTTAAAAGATAACGCGCATCCTTTGTTATGAACTCCTTTGTCTTTCTTTCGTACATATCCTCCTGGATAATCTTATTCTTTAAAGCATAATTCCATACCTCAGTCCCAGGATAAGCGATTGTCTGATACAGTATAAATCTTTCTTTGCAATAATTTCTGATAAAATCCTCTGTTTTTTCCATGTCTTCTAGGGTCTCATACGGCGAACCTATCATAAAGAAGCCCATGGGGGAAAGCCCATGCTTTTCGCATATTCCCAGAGCAGCCTTAT
>JAHIEM010000097.1 GCA_018901625.1 Nanobdellota archaeon | reverse complement strand
TCTTTTGACATCATGCATGAGCCATATACAATGATATCAAAAATATCTTTGTTTGCAAATTTTTTGCTTTCAGATTTCAAGTAGCTTAATAAGCTGTTCTGCATCATTTTTTAGAACCTCACAAATCTCTTTATTTAACTTGATTCTGTAGCTATCCTGATAAAAAGGAAAATTTTTATCAAGCAATTTATAAATATCAGAATATCTTAATTCAAGTATCCTGAATCTTTCTGAATGGCTGTTCGGGATTTTTCCTTCTTTTTTAAGAATATATAAATCAGCAAGAACTGCTGAGGCTTTAAAAAATAAAGTAACAGCAACATTATATTTATTTTCCTGCTCTGCTTTGACAGCGGAATTATAAAACTCGTTAATATTTTCTATAAGCTCTTTTTCTGATTTATTTTCAGTAAAGCTTTGGAGAATATCTTTATCTTGGAATTTCTCTTGGTTTTCATCTTGTTCCTTTTCTATCTTAGTGTTGTTAATATTTTCGTTCATGTTATATGGTATAACAATAATTAACTATTTAAGCTTTATGGTTATATCTTATATCGCATATTTTTTGTTGTATCTTACAACATAATTATCGATTTTAGTTATATTTGTTATATGCTATAACTTATGGAGGTTTTATTAGTGGTTAGAGTGTGTTGTAGTTCAGAAGGGATTAGTTCTGGGCGGGGTTTAAACTCCAAGACAATGATTATATAATAAGGGAGATATTAATACCTTCAGGATCACGCCAATCAGGATTGCCTAACCTGCATTCCAAAGAAAGAGCATCATCTTTAACTAAAAAATAATCTGCACCAGAAGCAGAATAACATTTACCTTTAAATCTATTTTTTATTATTTGTTTCATTTTGGGTTTCCCTGCAAACAATATCAATAACTCTTTTTATTTCTTCTTTATCATGTCCTAATTGGACAGCCACTTTTTCGAGGTCATCATCTGTTATTAATTTATTGCATGTTTTGATGCTTTTCTTAGAAACATATTTTGAAAGGTCAAGCTCATTAAGATTAATATCAGTATACCAGGCTAGCGCAAAAATATCACAGAGGTCCTTTATTCTTTTATGTTCTTTATCTCTATTAGGAAGAGAGTTTATTTTCATTGCTAAAAGAAGTTCGGGTTTTGGAAGGAGAAGCTTTTTTTCAAATTCTTTCATTATAACATTTTCATCTTTTTCAAATGCAATTTTTAGCAAGGGTTCATCAATAGGATCAAAGCCAAATGCACTTTTGAAACTTTTTGGGATGGTATCAACAATTAAGTCTACATACATAGGAAATATAAAATGCGCAGGTACAATTTCTCCTTCCTTAATCTCTTCTGCTGTCTCGGTATGAATCTCTTTCATCATGCGAAAGCTTAGGGGTTGAAATTTTAGTTTTCCTTTGAGAATTGAAATAGTCTGATGGAGTATAGAATTGGTTAAATCGTCTTCTATATGAAACCCTAAGTCAATATCCCTGCTCCCAAGATAAGGCATTCCCTGCGCTTTTTGAAATTTATTGTTTACATGAAAGAAAACAGCCCAGCCACCAAGCAGGCAGACAGGTTCATTTAGGCTATTGATTACTTCTTTTAGGTAATTGTATGAAGTTCTTGTTTCAAATTCTTTATACACTTTTTATGAGCATCTCTGCTGCTTCCTGACACGGGCCACCTTCTTTAGTTAAATCAATAATTAATTGGGGTAATGAAACTATGGATAGCCCGTTTATACTTCTTTTTCCGTACATCACATGAGGATCTGCGATTATAATTCTGACATTTCCTTTTCCGTATAATCCATTTTTAGTCATTAAACTATGCCATTTATCTAAATCTGATTCTTTGATGTATATATCCACTCTAGAAGGAAATAAGTAATGTTGGATTATATTTTCTGCCTGGTATGTTGTAAGAGCATAATCTAATTTAGATTTTTTCAATAGTTCTAAAGGCTCTTTAATCATATAGCTTCTAAATTTATTTTTATTTTTTGAAAGATTAATCCATAACTCCAGAAGCTTTTTTTTATCAGCCACTTTTGTTCTGTTGATTAGTTTTTTCTTTTCCAGACTTCTTAGAAATTTTATAACCCATTGTCTGGTACATTCTGATCTTTTAGATAGTTCATTCTTGCTTAATACTTCTTTGCTATTAAGCAATACTCGCAGTATCCTTTCCCATTTATTGCCTTTCATAGCATGTAACTGTAGAGGGCACTATATAAAGGTTACTTACATGTAATTCAAGAGAGGGGTTTATAAATGAGAGTTACATGCTTGCTGAATGTGATTTTCATGATTATTTTAAACTAAATGGTTTATTAAATCTTTTGAGGGTGGTTTTGGTTGGTTTGTTATTTGTTGGTTAATTGGTTTTGGTTTGGTTAGTTGGTTTAGAACGAGGAGCTTGTTAGGGCGACGAGTTGGGTGGTTGACAAATAGAAACCATTAAAATTATAAAGATTTATCTGTTTGAATAAGGATGAATACAGAGGAACTAAAAAATAAAAAGGTGATGCATGTTGATACGAGTTGCAAGCTATATGAAAATAAGAATACAGGAATTTCATTTAAAATTGTTGGAAGTAATATGCATGGGGGCATTGTATTAAGCAAAAAATTAAAGAAAGAGCTTAAAAGAGATTTGCATATTGAAGAGGATTATCCAAGAATTTATTCAATAGCTATTTATTATTTAATAAAAGAAAGATTAGATGATTTTGAGGTGCTGGTTATTTGCGGAGATGAAAATTTTACTTATGTAAAGAGGTATTTAGATTTATTATTCTGTAATAAGAAAATATACTCAACTAAAAAGGTAATCAGTATGGGGGAATTGCGAGAGATGACTGGTAAGAAGAAATTAAAATCTTATGCTGATAATTCTGCGAGATCATATAGAAAGAGAGGATTAAAATCTTTAATAAGGCAACAAGAAGGAAAAGAGCTTAATCTGGTCAAAATTAGTTATAAATTAATAAGGGATAAATGGGAAGAGATTAATAATATATTAAGAAAATGAATGTAAGTGGAGAGTGATTTTTCCAAACCATTTACATGCATACGCATTGGATACCTTACATACATAAGGGTTTTATAGGGTCAGTCCACCTACTTGTTATTTAGTATTTCTGGGATTTTAAATGTTTCGTTAGGGTTTGGGCGTGATGCAGAATCATATTAGCTAATTCTAGAGATTTTTCATAATCTCTTTTCATGACTTTTATGCTATGTCTTCATAATCTTTTCAAATGTAAAGTTGGAATGTTTATGAGCAAAACTTTCAATAGGGCGCCCTTTTCTATATGTAAATATAGAATCATTTAAGCAAATCAAAATTGTTCTTGCAGTAATTGACTCCTTAACTGAATATGCAGTTCTAAGTTCAAATTTAATTCTCCAATTTCCACCTTCAATTGAATTACTTGTTATTGCTCCAAGAAAACTTCCTTCGCTGTTAAAATATTCTGGAAACTTCTTTTTCAACTCTTTTATTTTATTTTCAAATAAATCTTTGTATTTATTGCTTAAATATTCCTTGATGTTATCAATTGGTTGTTTTTCTTTTTTCATTTTAATTAAAATTTTATCTTTTTTACTGAGATTCTTTAACCTATGGAATAAACATCTCAAATGCCTTGCAAATTTGTTAGTAATGTTATATGCAAGATGGCCGTCAGTTGTAATAAAGTCAGCTCCCAGCATTGGGAGCAAGAGTACGCTGCTAAACATTAAATTAAAAGGCATTTTGTTTATTAATAAAGAAGCATATAATTTTAGCATTGCAAAATATCCAACAGCGAGGGTAAAACCAGTAGGATAATTAAGGGGTTTTTCTTTTTTCATTTTCTTAATTCGGTTCTCTTCTTTAAATTTCTTTTTAGCGCCTTTTATTGCAGGATAAGTTTCATCAGCAACTCCATCATATTTTTCATGAGGATATTTTTTTCTTAATTCTTGAACATTATTAACATCAAACATAACTTTAAGCAGATTAATTCCAACATCCTTATCAAAGCATTTTATAGACGCATATTCCTTGATTTTTGATTCAAATTTAATAGCATAATTTCTGACAGTATCCCTATCAATTTGTATTCCCATTTCTAAAAATCTATTTTCAATTCTGTTGTACGGATTTTTTGCAGAAAAATACAAGCATAAATCAACGATTGGTTGGCAATACATAATCCCCTCATAAAAAGGGGATTTAGCAAAGTAAGTTTTCTTGCATTTATTGCAATAATAAACTTGGACATAGACTGTTATATCAACAAATTTTCCATTAACAATAACCTTGCAAAATAGTTTTTCAATAGTATTATGTTTCTTACAATCAGTAGATTTACAATGAGGGCATTCTTTGAACTCATTGTAATAGTCATTCATAAATCCCAATAGATATTCTATAATTGGGCAGTATAATACCTCGGGGGTTAATTTATTCACCTGCTTTTTATTCGGAAGCCTCATTTTGTTCTATATTTATCACGTCTAATAATTAGACGTTATTTATTAAGTTATTGTCTATAATAAAACACAATATTTAAATATTGCTATAACGTCTAATTACTATGTTTATAAGAAAAAAGAAAGTAAAAAGCGGCAAAAGGTATAAAATTTATTATTATATTGAAGAATGTAGGAAAATTGGAAAAAATAAACATAAGATGAGAACACTTAAGTATATAGGAACAGCTAATAAATTATTTGAGAAACTTAAACAACTTGAGGATCTGTCTAAGAAAAGCAGGTAAAACCAATCTGCATCACG
>JAHIEM010000012.1 GCA_018901625.1 Nanobdellota archaeon | reverse complement strand
GGCTGCCCTTTTGCCAGCATGGAGAGTATTGAACAGGGTGCTAAGGCGCACGGGTTAGATGCTGATGAGCTAGTTAAAGAGTTAAATAAGAAGAAGAGAGGGAAAAAAGTTAAGGGAGATAAGAAAAGGAGCATAGAAAAATGATATATTCAGAAAAAGTCATGGAGAATTTTAAACACCCTAAAAATGTCGGGAAGATTGAGAATGCTGATGGCATAGGAGAAGTTGGAAATGTAACTTGTGGTGACATTTTAACTTTGTATATTAAAGTTGGAAAGAGAAAGAATAAAGAAACAAGGAAGGAAGAAGAATTCATAAAAGATATTAAGTTTAATACGCTAGGATGTTTACCGCCCGAAGGAGAGATTTCTAAAAATGAAGGAGAATGGACGGAGATTAAACAAGTTAAAACTGGGGATGAAGTTCTGAACAGCGAGGGAAATAGAGTGAAAGTCTTAGAAACATATGCACGAGATTATTCTGGAGAGATGCTAAGATTCATTCCATTTGTTTCTACTTGGAATAGCTTTGAAGTTACGCCAGAACACCCAATTCTCTGTGTAAAAAGAGATTGGTGCAAATCTGCAAGGAGAAGCAGTGGAAAGTGTGATTGGAAAAGGGTAAACAACAAAGAAATTACCTCGATAAAACCCGATTTTGTTGAAGCAAAAGACGTAAGGATATCAGATTACCTGGTTTTTGCTCCAAATAGCAGGATAGTAGATAATTCTGAATTGACAATAGAGATTATGCAGATTTTAGGATATTACCTTTCTGAAGGATATTTTACGTCAAATGGTGTGCTGGCATTTGCATTGAACAAAGATGAAAAAGAAGAGATAAATGAACTTAAGTCCTTAATTTTGAATGTAACTAAAAAAGCGCCAAAGGAGAGAACAAGAAGAAACGTTACAGAGGTTTATATTTGTTCAAAAAAATGGGGTGATTTTTTTGTTTCTCTTGGAGGAAAATACGCAACTGAAAAAAAATTAGAAGATGGCATCCTTGTTCTTCCTTTTGAAAAACAATGGAAGATGATAGAAACTTACATCAAAGGCGATGGGAATTTATACAAAAGAAGATTGAAAGATAGCTCTACTTACAGGATATCTACCGCCTCAAAAAGAATGGCAATACAACTACAAGAAATTCTTGCTAGAGGAAGGATATTTGCATCTATAAAGAAGGATTCCAGACCAAGGAATAAAATTGAGGGGAGAATTGTTTCTTCGAATCCTCTTTATGAAGTTTCATTTAAGTTGGAAAGAAGGCATAAATTCATTCGTTCAAATAAAAATTATCTTTTAGTACCTGTAAGAAAGATTGAAAAGAGAAATTATTCTGGTAAAGTATACAATTTTGAAGTTGAGGGGGAGCCACATTCTTATTTAACAAAAGGATTCGCAGTTCATAACTGTGCGGCTGCTATTGCTGTTTCTTCAATGATAACCCAGATGGCTAAGGGAAAAACAATTGAAGACGCTGAGAAGATAAGTAATAAAGATATTGTGCGCGAGTTAGGAGACTTGCCTGAGGTTAAGCATCACTGCTCTTTGCTAGGGGCTGATGCTCTTCACAAGGCAATTAAAGACTATAAAAAAGGAAAAAGTTAACATGAAAAATAGACAGGTAGGAATGATTATTGTTGGAATTGCGATTGTGATTGGGGTAATCATATTTTTATTTAATAGCGCTATGATTGATATTGTAAATACAACCTGCTCGCACGGGCCAAGCTGTTCAATGTATGGTAACATTAGAACCCAGACTTATGTGGGAATCTCATTGGTTGCGGTGATTGTGATTATTGGATTAGTCTTGATATTTTCTAAAGAGAATGAAAGAGTGGTTGTTAGGCAAAAGACAATAACAAAAACAGAAAAAAAGAAGCCAGTTAGTTTAAGTGGTTTAGATAAAAAAGAGAGAGAAGTAATAAGGATAATTCAGAGTGAGAATGGAGCTATATTCCAGGCAAGCTTGATGGAGAAAATTGGAATTGGAAAGGTTGGAATTACAAGACTTTTGGATAAGCTTGAGGCAAAACAGCTGATTGAGAGAAAGAGAAGAGGAATGAATAATATTGTTATACTTAAATAAAACTCTCAACTAATGCCTTAACCCCTGCTAGAAAGATTATTTTTAATTATCAGATATTGGGATAATTTTTATTATAGGTTTCTATAAAGATATTTATGGCATGATGATTGATGAAACTAGTTTCGTCAAAGAGTAGATAATCGCGGTTTTTCTTAGATTTTTAATTAAATAAACATGGAGGTAAAATGAATTTAGGAATAATTGCGCTTGTGATTGGCATGATAGTGCTTGCAGGAGTTGTTGTAATGGCTATTAGCAACTCTTCAACTGGCGCTGACAACACTGCTGGCAAATTATGCGACTGTGGATGCGGAATGAAGGACTGCAAGTGTTCTGGTGAGCAAGGAGCCTGCGCTGGTGGATGTTCTGCTCAGAAATGCGGATGCGGCAAGTAATTGATTTGAAGCGAGCCCCTTCGGGGGCGAGTTTTTTTCTTTTATTTTTTTGTATATAGATATATACTGAACATTGATAATGCTTATAAATTATGAAACTTGATGAAATTTATGGAAAGAAGAAAAATAGTTTTAGTTACAGCGGGAGGGCATGTTTCAAACTTCCATGCTTCAATGAAAGAGATGAGGAGATACTCTGAGAAGAGAAACATTGGGCTTGATTTTCTAGGAGCGAGGGGAGGGCTGACTGGGCTGATTAATGGGAAATTCCAGGAGATATTTGATGTGGATATTGATGAAAATCGCGCAGGAAGCCTGATTGGATGTGATAGAGAGATTGCTGATACAGGAAAGATTATTGATGTTGTTAAAACAAATAATATTTATACAATTATTATGATGGGGGGAGATAATCATCTTGGAGAGGGAGTGAGATTGAGCAAGGCGGGAGTAAGAGTAATAGGATGGCCTAAGACTATGGATGGAGATTTATCTTCTGGAGTAACTCTTGGATGGGATACTGCTGTTACAGTGGGGGTGAGGCAAACTAGAAAGCATTTTAATTCTGCAATGACTAATGGCAGGATTTTCTATGTTGGATTATTTGGAAGAAATACTGACTGGGTTCCTGCTGCTGTCTCTCTTTATGGGGGCGCTCAGAGGTGTATTCCGTGCGAGCAGGAATATGAATGGGAGCAGGTTTTTGATAAGATATCTCAAGACTCGAAAGAGAATTATGAAAAATTTGGAAAAAATTTTGCTGTTGTAAATTTTTCAGAGGGAGCGAGAATAAGAGGGATGAATCCTCCTCCTAAAGGACATTGTGATTTAGACAAGCACGGACAGCCAAAACTTCAGCCTGAATGGGTTGGATTAGAATTAGTAAGATTGACTAAGAAAGGCGGGAAGAAAGCTTGTTTTGAGTGCTACACCTACAGCATGAGAGATGAACCACCTACAAAGACAGATATTGCGCTTGCTAGAATGTCTGGAAGAGAGTGTATGAAGATGGTTCTAGATGAAGATTTTGGAAAGTCAGTTGTATTTGTCCCTGAAGGAGATTTCTATAAAGCTTCGCGAGCCCTGTTAGAAGAAGTTGCTGTGCAAAAGAAGATGAGGGATACTGATTATTTTGATTATAATGAATTGAGAACACGGGATTGCTTTGATGATGATTTTGGAAGGCTGTTCAGGGGCTCGCTCGGAGAGCCTCCAAGAATAGAGAATTTGGCATATAAAAATATGCTGAGAGAAAAATAAGAAAAAGAAAAAGAAAAATAAGAAAATTAGTTCACAGCATCAACTATTGCCAGGATAACTCCTAAAACTGCGCCAATAATTACTATCCATCCTGCAATTGGGACTATTGATCCCAGATACGGGACTGTTAAAGTTCCTGATGTCATCCCGAAACCAACTGCTAGTGATACTAGCACTCCAACTATCCACATGACAACTGAGCGCAACCCTTTCTTTTTTGCCATTTTTTCACCTCCTTTGAAATTTAAATAAAAAAATAAAAAAATAAAATTATCTTCTCTTTTTCTTTGTTACCGCTTTTTCTATTGGTGCTTTGTCTCTATAAATCATGAGATAGATTATTGCTAAGATGCCAAGGTCATTCAGTACAAATGCTGCTACAAATAATACTACGAACCACTTAATCTGTTTCCTTTGTATCGTATTGTACAAAGCAATTCCATACCATATAAGTTTCCAAATCATTATTGCGACTATTGATATCAAAAGCCCTGTTCCAAGAGCTCCAAGTGTTATGCCTCCAGCACCAATTCCAAGTAATTGCCCTAAATCTGCCATTTTTTCCTCCTTTTTCTGTTTATATAATGGAAAAAGAGTTTTTAAATCTAATTATTTTTTCCCATATTTTTAAAGAGAACTTCTTGATGTATATCTTGGGTCATATACATGTTTTTAAATAATAAATCAATTTTAAGAG
>JAHIEM010000096.1 GCA_018901625.1 Nanobdellota archaeon | reverse complement strand
TACTTATCAATTGTAGCACTAATAACCAAACCCGCACCAAATCTCGTGAAATAATCCTCTTTGTCTGTTCCCCCTCCTGAGAAGCTTATTCTTAACGGAGATCTTGCTCTGAATTCGGGAGAACCTCTCGCCTCTATTACTTCCTGTCTATGGGCTATATCAACTATCTCTCCAACATCGTTTAATATGGGTAGCCTATTTGTTTGAGGACGCATTATCTCTGCAATCTTCTCAGCACTATCCCCTTCTTGGGCATACACGATCCCCTCAACTAGCATTATTTTCTTCAGAGGATCTTCCAATCCTGCAACCCCTTCCACAAAAGCCCTGTCAATCAAAGCACGAGTCAAAACCCCTATTAGCTTAACTCCAGAATCTGCAATGAATACTAATCCTTCTTCATTTTTGCTCATCTTTTTAAGAGCTTCTCGGATAGTCTCATTTTCATTCATAATCATTGTCTGAATCATATCCTTCTTAAATTGAAAATAGGTCTCAGGTCTTCCTATGTCCATAAAATATCCAGAATATTTATACGCTCCGAGGCTTCCAGCCAGAACCATCTTCGGGAATATTTCTTTCTCTAATGAAACAGCTCTTCTAGGGGGGATTATGCCAAAAATACTTGGTTCGAAAAGATAGATGCCGCAATTTACAATTGGCTCTAGCCCTATTTGATGGACACCTCTTTCATGGATTTTCACAACCCTACTTCCCTCATCTTTTTCTACAATTTCGTGATGCTCTGAGTTACTGACTTTTACTACCCCCATACTACATTCCCGTCCAGATTTATTGTGAAAATCTAGAAATTGTTTTAAGTCTAAGCCAGTATAAGTGTCTCCATTTAAAACAAAAAACCTTTCATTTCCTAGAAACTTTTCAGCATTTTTAACCGCACCTCCAGTTCCGAGCGGAATATCTTCCTCAGAATAAGTGATATCAACTCCCTGTCTCTTGCCATTTCCAAAGTAATCCTTTATCTTATCAGATCCATAATGGACAGCCAAGACTACTTCTTCAATTCCACTATCCCTGAGAGTTCTTATTTGATGATGAAGAAATGGCTTTCCAACTATAGGCATCATAGACTTGGGAGTGTCCCCTGATATAGTTTTAAGTCTAGTTCCAAATCCTCCAGCAAGTATTAATGCTCTCATTTTCATTGTCTTGCTACTTCTTTTCCGAACATGAGCCCATACCCTTTAATCATCTCTGCAATTCCAAAATCAAGGTCAAAAATACACCTAAATCCTTCCTTGGCAATCCTTGCATTTGAAACAATGTAATTTCTCCTGTCAACATCACTTCCCACTTCTCTTGAGATTATGTCGAGTTTTGGAACATGTTCCTTTATTTTCTCAGCAAGTTCCATCTTAGAAAGATTTGCCTCATCTAATCCAACATTATACGGCCTATTTTTCATAGCATCAAAGTGTTCAATGCAGTGAGCAAAGCATCTAGAAATATCAGTTACATGAGCGTAATTCCTTTTAAACCCCCCCTCATATATTACCAAATACCCCTCATTAATTGCATGCATCACAAAATTATTAACGAGTAAGTCAGTCCTCATTCTCGGAGACATTCCAAAAACAGTAGCCAACCTAAGGGTAATCACATCCTTCCCAGAATCAAGGACTGCTTTTTCAGCATCACTCTTAGTACGACCATACAAAGAAATAGGATTAAGGGGGGTTTCTTCAGTGCAAAATGTCTCTCCCGAAGTTGTTCCGTATCCACTATTAGTTGTTGCATAAATAAATTTTTGATTAGAACTTCTTATACTATTCAAGTTTATAACAGAGTCCCTATTTGTGAGAACAGCATCAACAGGATTCAAATTGCATTGAGGCGCTCCAACAATTGCTGCAAGAGGAATTATAACATCCTGATCTTTCACTACCCTTTCAAGAACACTTTTATCTCGCACATCTCCAAACATAAAACGAAAACCCTCTCTGTCCGCTAGATGCAGAAGAGATTGAGGCCCAAATGTCAGATTATCTAGACAAGTCACCTGTTTCCCCTCATCAAGCAAGAAACCACACAAGACACTCCCGATATATCCTGCCCCTCCACAAACCAAAACTTTCTCCATTATTCTTTTTAATAAAAATTTTAGTATATAAACAAATCGGTGATACTTTAATATATCTCTTAAACCATACACTTCTTTAAAAAGAATTCATTCTCAATAAGTTTATGTCTGATAACTTTTGGCATCAAAAGAAAGTCTTAATTACAGGTGGTACAAGTTTTGTCGGAAAGAACTTAGTTGGAAGGCTTGAGCAATTAGGTGCGGAGTCTACGGCTTTTGGAAGCAGAGAATTCAATTTGACTCAGCCCCTTCAGGCAAATTCTTTAATGGAGAGAGAAGCAGGAAAATACGATTTTATAATTCACATGGCCGCCCTACAGCATGCAGCAGACTGGTCAATTCACCACACTGCAGATCAGCTTAATGTAAATGGGCTCATTCAACTAAATGTTCTCGAGGCATGGAAAAACTTTCAACCTCAGGCTAAATTCATAGGGGTGGGTAGCAGTTGTTGCTATCCCGGAGAGATATCTGTTCTTAGAGAGGCAGATGTCGATCACGGACCACTTCACAACAGTGTCTATGCCTATGGCGCAACAAAGAGACTTCTGGGAGTAGGTATTAGAGCATACAAGGATCAATATAAACTAAGAGGAATAATGCCGATGTTTGCCACTTTATATGGCCCCTATGACGATTTCAATATAGCAACAGCTCACGTTGTTTCAGCTTTAGTTGCTAAATTTTGCCAGGCAAAAAAACAAGAAAATCCAGAAGTAGAAGTTTGGGGGGATGGAACCCAAACTCGCGAGCTAATTTATGTAGAGGATCAGATAAATGGGTTGCTAATGGCGGCTCAATACTTTGAAGGAGATCCATCAACATATTCTGGAGATATAATTAATATTGGAACCGGAACTGAGACAACAATTAGAGATTTGGCAGAAACAATAAAAAGAGTTTCAAACTTCAAGGGAGAGATTGTTTATAATCCTCTTAAATTTGTAGGAGTTAAGCATAAAGTTTTAGACATTTCAAAAGCAAGGCAGGAACTTGGATGGACTGTTACTAATAAAATGCATACCCTTGAGGAAGGATTAGAAAAAACAATCCAGTGGTATGAGTCTAACTACTAATACTATACTTTTTATAATCTTTAACTATTTTTTTTAACCCACCCAATATGCGAGATTCGTTTGCAGCATTTCTTAGTCTATTCGCATTTTTAGCCACATACCTTGCCAGCATAGGACTTACTCTGTCTATCTTTTTTATGATTCTTAAAAAATCTCCTGTTAAAGTTCCGGTTCTTACATTTGATACGTAAACCTTCTCTATGCTTCCTTGGTGAGTTAAAAATGGTAAAGCCCAACAAACTCTCATCTTATACTTTTTTTGAATAAAGCTCATTTCATTATCAGGAGATATAGAAAAATTCTTCCTCAACCTCACAAATTTTTTTGCAGAGCGTCCAGTAATAAGATATGAACCTGTAGTATTGGATCTCCTGTCTTTTGGAAAATAAAGAAATAATTCTTCCTCAACCTTTTTTGGTTCCACGAATAATGCGCCTTTGTCAGTATAGCATATGTCCCACTTAATTTTTGATAGCTTTTTTATTGTAAGGCTCAGTTTTTCAGGGAAATCTTTTTCAAGAAGAATGTCGTCCTCGCATACCATAGACACTTTATTACTATTTTTTGTTGCTATTCTCTTTAATAAATTAAGATGCTGCAAATTCATGATTATGTCTAGTCTTCCAATTTTAGCCCAATTGTGGCCAAGAACCCTTCTTCTTTCCTTTAACGCTTTCTCGCTCGGGTCATAGAACGAAAGTTCTTTCTTTTCAAATTTTTCATCTTTTTCTGAGGTAATCCATTCAGAATAACTCTCTAATCCTAGCTCATTCAGTCTTCTTTCTAGATAAACTTTTCTTTCTTTAAGGGGAGCATAATGGAGGATATAGATTTTATCAAGATATTTTATTCTCATATCTACTGAAAATCTCGGGCGTTTATAAATTTATTACCTTTAACTAAATCACAGGCTATGTGTAAAAATTAGTGCTTAATCTTCAATTTCTTAAGCAATGTATCGGCTGTGCCGATATAATAAATAACCTTTTGCTTAACTTTTCCTTTTTCTAATTTGCTTTCGACTACATAATAATAATTCTTTCCTTTAATGACTTTTTTTCTTATGAATGTCATGTATATAATTGTGTAATTTAAGTTATAAATTATATGTTAGGCACTATAATATATAAATGTTGTGAAATTATCTTTAATAAAGTATATTTACCTATTAGGCATTACAGATAGTAATGGGCAACAAAAAGAGAAAAAGATGGCCAAGGAATGAGGTAATTTACAATAAAATTCAGGACAATGAATTCATGAACTTCTTTGATTTTGTGAGATACTTAAGCAATGTTGTTTGCAAAGACAGAAAGATGAAAAACAACATTGCATGCTTGCTGATATGGCACAAATTTCCAAACTTATCAGTAAGAAGAGCAAAAAGTCTTCTGAGAGTCTTGAAGCGCTTCAAGATAATCGATGTGAATATTCCCTGCTTCAAGACTCTATGCAATTATCGGGCAGAGCCGATAATTGGGAATCTGCTGGAAGAATTAATAACTGAAAGTTCAAAACCCTTAGCAAAGATTGAGCATGATTTTGCTACAGATATGACTGGAATAAAAACAAAGCTATTCTCTTCTTGGTTCAGTTTGAGATGCAAGAAGAGAATCAGGAAAAGAGATCATCTTAACGCTCATATTTCAATCGGGACAAAATCATTGATTGTCACAGCAATTAATGTTGAGAACAAGCAGGGAAAGGACAATATAATAATGAGAAAACACGTCGATAAAACATCAAAGAATTTCAAAATTAATGAATGGAGCGGAGATGGAATGTACTGGACTAAAGACAATTGCCGGAAGGTTTCCGAGAAGGGCGGGAAACCATATTTCAAATGTAAAGAAGGAAAAACTGCTTGGAATGGCAAGCAGTCAGGAGTTCCTGCATGGAAAGAAATGAATGAGGAAGCAAAAGAAAATAAAGCGGGATATGACAAACATTATCACAAAAGAAGCAAAGTTGAGTCTGCAAATCATTCAAAGAAGGTATTGTTTGGAGAAAAAGTCTATTCAAAATTGAAAGAAGCGAGAGAGAATGAAGAGACTCTTAGATGGGTTAATCATAACATTAACGTTTGGAACAGAGCAAAGTATGAATGGGGGATTAATCCTCTTTCAGAGGATTAATTTACACATAGCCTAAATCACATAAAAGCTTAAATAACAAAAGTATAAGTATTTACCATGCAAAGAGAAAAAGTATTATTGGTGCGGGCACCAAATTTGTA
>JAHIEM010000095.1 GCA_018901625.1 Nanobdellota archaeon | reverse complement strand
GGTTAGTATTGCTATTCCCTGGGCTTCTGCTTCTGTGTAAATATTTCTTTTGTAGAATGGGATTGATAAGTCTATTGCCGGGGTTGTGGTTGGTGTTGTTGTTGGGAGGTTGGCATTATTCATTGAAATTACTGTTGATTTAACTGCCTCTACTAAATTCTCATCAGTAATATACTCTATTTCTACTCCTTCAAAAAACTCAGATTCCTCATAATATTTGTATGGCTTTCCGCCTTCATCAAAACCAAATCTGAAATTACCATTGCCATCATTATATACTTCATTTGACAGCCATCTTCCGTCTGATTGCTCAAAAGTTATTCCTTCTCCTGTGTCTACTCCTGCAACAAATGAATTATCTCTTAAAACTATTATTGTTTCGTATGGTTTTTCCTGCTCATTATATCTTATGTCTAAGATGCGGGGATTATTTCCTTCTATGAACTCTCTTCTTAGAGAGAGAAGATTATCTGTTTTTTCTATTGTGAGGGTGTTTCCTCCAGGATAGTAGAAGTTATCTGAGAGAACTTTCTTGCCTGCCATGGTTAGATATGTTGTGTCTCTGACTAAAGTTTTATCTTTATATTCGTATATTGTTTTTGCTCCCTCCTGGCTTGATGAAAACTCAAACCAATCTTTCTGGCTTGTTGTTTTCTTTGTTGTATAAACTTCTCTGCCTGGAGAAGTCTCGTATTTTATATCTTCTAACCCTAATTTTGAGTCTCCTGTTTTTTCTCTGAAATCTTTCCAGGCTATTGCTAAGCTTTCCAGGTTCTGGTTTTGATAGCTATCTACCTTATCTCCTTCTATTCTGCTTGTTATTGATTTTCCGTTTTCATATATAGTTATTTCTATATATTTCTCATCTGCCATTTCTCCTGTTCTAGAGGTTATTTCTGCTTGTTTTGAATAATCCTTGCTGTAGATTGTTGTTTTTTTGTCTGTAATCCCCTCTACTGGAGAATTTTCTATTTCTGATTTTATTGTCCAGTCCTGCTTAGAAGTCATTGTGGCTGTTGTTTGAGCTCCGTTTGAGTCATAATACTCTACTCTAAATTTATTATTTGTTGAATCAACTTCTATGTTAGTTATTCTATTCACAAGTGATTCTTGGTTGAATAAGTTTTGAGTGAGCTCTTCTGAGATTCTTACTGGTGTTGAACTACTTGATGGCATGCCTACTTCAGCAAAAACTTTGGTTTCTCCTTCTTTTGATATTTGCTCTGTGAATGTTATTACCTGACTATTCTCAAGATTGAGTATTGTCTGCCTCTGCCTTGAACCATCCATATTTTCAGAGTATGAAACATCTGCTTTCTGTTCTGGGTTTATTTGCCTTGAGTAAATAATATGAGATTCTTGAGTGTCGTATCTGTAGCTTATCTCATTAACATAATTTAGATTGCCTGATTTTATCTCTTCTCTAGTTAACTCAATTGCACCTTTGCCTTCTTCTGCATTAGAGATTCCGGAAATTGTGAGTTCTTTCCCATCCACTCTGGCAGAATAAATATCTGGTCTGTCTGGATATTGTATCAGCCTCGCATTTCCAAGCTCTCTCCCATAAACTATTTCTGTTTCAGGATACTTGTCTACTATTTCTTGTTTTATTTTCATGTCTATCGGGTTTTTAAGGAGAGTAGAGTCAAATTCCTGCCAGTTTGAGTTTCCATTAGAACTTTCTTCAAGTATTCCGTTATTATTTCTAAAATATGAAGTTTGGGCTGGACCATTAGTTCTTTTCATCTCCCAAGTTCCATCTCCTGAATAAGTTACTTTATAATTTGCAGCAGCATCTGAAACATCAAAACTTGTGCCTTTTTCAGGTTTAGCAGGACCTAACTCAATATAAGATTTATCTGGGGCAATCTCTGCTGTTCTGCCATCTGCAGTTTTAAGATCTCCAAAGAACCAGTATTGTCTTTCAACTAGCTCTCCAAAGTTTTCATAAACTTCTTTTTGTTCTGCTGTTAAACTTCCTCCTGGCAGGTATCCTCTGAAAACTAATGCATCTATTCCTGTGCCTATTTTAGAAAATAGTGATTGGTCTAATTGAGTTGTTATTGGGGTTGGGGTTGTGGTTGATGGTTGGGTTGTGGGTGAGATTGGTGCTGATGGTGTTGGTGTTGGAGGGGGCTCGATAACTATTGAATACAGTAATGGAAGTGCGACTCTCGTGTTTGCATCTCTTGCTTCTGGAAGAGGCAATGCAGAATCTTTATCAAATTGGACACTAGATAAACCTTCAGGGAATAGTTCTTTAATCTCTGCAACAGTCAAAGAGTTTAGAATCCTTGTATCCTGCCCATTAACTTCTTTAGCATTTATTTTAAACGGAATAAGATTGCCATTCTCATCTTTGTAAACTGACACAAGTGAATCGCCTTTAGCAACATATCCGTATAATAATAATTTTTGCTCTGCTGTTCTCCCTTCAATATTGCTTGTTATTGTTAAAGAATTCTCAATCTCTTTATTTACAAAACTTAGAGAAAAAGTTTTTGTATTTTCTCTTGCAAGATTTTCAACATATTTTTTTACTTCTTCACTATTAAATAACCAGTGGGTTACTCTGCTTGATTCTATTCCGTCTCCTTCTGCTTTCTGAAGAGTAAATTTAGGATTGTTCATAAGACTAGACTTTTCAACCCCTGCTACATCTGTCCGCATAGATGCTCCTGCTGCTGAGGCTATGAGAGTCACGTGAACAATATTCTCATCATTAACAAAATATGCTGCATCTGTTGCTGCTTCTCTTGTGTCTCCTAGAATTACATTTGCTTTTATTCCAGGAAGTCCTGATGCTGCTCTCTGCTCGTTTGCTAGTTTAAGTGCTGAGCTAAGTTTCTCATAATCATCTTTTGTCCCACCTGCACTATGGGCTATGTAAACAAACTCTTGAAGATTTGACTGAGCTAGAGATTTTCCCAGTTCTGCAGCACTCATGTCAGCTGTTCTTAATGTACTGGTTGCAATACCTTTTTCAATAAGCTGATTTGCCATTTTCTCTGAGTTTCCTGCTTCTGCCCACAATAACCCTCTAGAGATTACTAATGGGGCGCCTTGAGATGAGTATGATATTTGAGGTTGTGTTTGCAGTGTTTCTGTTGCAGTTGTTGTAGTTTCAAGAGTGGCTGGGGGTGATATTCCTGTTGTTCCTACTGAATTAAAAAGAGAGTAAGCAATGTATTCTGGAGAGTTTGTATCTGTAGGTATGCATACCCCGCTGCTGCAATCCATTTCTGGAACAGCGGTATCTATTGTGCGAGTGGAAGTGGGAGTCTTTATTAAATTTGAATCACTTGCAACTTTGCCTAGTTTATTAAGAAAGTTTGCTTCTGCACCTAACTGATACCCATCATATCCTTCCTTAGCAGGCAGGTTTACTCCATTAGAATCTACAAATCTATATCTTGTGAATATACACGCACCCAATCCGCATGGATTATACTGGCGTGCGATTACTTTGCCTTCTGAGTTTAGATATTCGAGTATGTATTGCTGCTTTACATCTGTAGAATATCTTTGAGTCCAGTCACTTGGAATTTTTCCTGAGTCTCTTAATGGCTGAGATTCTGTATCTGCCTTAAGTGTTCTTGTAGTGTATTTTTCATTAACAGCCATGCCAGTTATAACATTCCCAGTAATCGCATTGCCAGTTATTACACTTCCTGTTCCTGCTGTTTGTGTTGAAGTTGCAGGCTGAGTTGAAGAAGTTGCAATATCATATCTACCATCACCATCTTTATCATTTAGAGTTAGAGAGTTTGTTCCTGCTGACTGCGAAAATGTTCCTGATTCCATCTGTTTCTTAATTTTATCAAAACCTAAATCCTTGCAGCTTGGTTTTTTAAATGTTCTTTTTGTCCAGTCAAAAGCTGCTTTAACTCCCTGTATCTCCCCTGGAATCTGAGCTAAATCCAGAACAGCCATTACACAAGCTAGTCCTGGAACTGTTTTAACTAAATCTTTAACTATTGGCTCAATTAACCATGAAGCTAGCAGGGAAACTATTATCTTAGCCAGCATTTTTAGAGCTGAGCCTTGCCAGTACATGCAGGTTGCTTCTTTTAGCTGCTGCTCACATCCTTCTGTTGTTAATCCGTTTGCGCAAGCTTCCTGAATACAGCAATCATAAACCTCGTATATTGTTGCGAGTTTTCTCAGATTAAATAAAATTGCAACAGGACACATGCAACCAACTGCCATGTAAATATTTTCAAATGGAGATAGATGCAAAGAACCAACACCTGAAATACCGCCATCCTTGCTTGGAGAAATTCCACTTGCAATCATGTTTACTGGAGATATTGAAGCGATTTCAGAACCCCAGCATTCGCTTGCGCCCTTGCCATCTAAACCACCGCACCATCCGCAGTTTACAAAACAGCAGATTGGCTTGACATATGGAATCATGTTGCTTATTTCCCAGGTTTCAACTTCTGCATTTTTTGCTAAACAAGATGGATTTGCCCAATTTTCTGCTGGACCGAGACAGCAAGCCATAAAAATCTGAACTTTATGAAGAATTGAGTCAATTGTAGACATAATAGTGCAGATTAGATACATGATTGAAGCTACTGATTCTAAAACCCGCATTATCCCATTATCCATCAGCTTTACTATGCCTGAAACTTTCTTGCTCTTGTCTGAACACTTTCCCCCAACATCTGGGACAGTTTGATTAGTTGAATTGTTAGTTGAATTATTTTGCACTACAAAACCTGTAACTACAGATGAGCTTGATTCTTGCTCTGTTTGTTGTTCTGAATCATATTCTGAGATTTGGTAAGAATAAGCTGCAGGAAGGCTGACTAACAGTGCGATGATAAACACGATTAGAAATATATGAATATTTTTTTTAAGCATTATTTTCTCTTTTTTCATTCTTTCTCCCTATTTATGACAATTTTGGTTTAAGTATATTTGCGTATTGTGATGAAGATATTGAAACCTCTTTGTCTGATGTCTTGCCATCACAATCATCATCAACCTGCACTGTTCCTTTTAGCAAATTATCCTGAATTACAGAACTATCAAAGCTCTTGACAGATAATTCTTCATTAGAGAGGTGTTCAACTAGAATGTAAAATGTTATTTTTGACTTGCCTGCGAGCTCGCTTCTTGATAGAACTATAGGATAGCTTGCAGAACCCATCATCCAATCGCCAACATATGGCTTTGTCTTATCTTGAGTGTTAAATGAGACAGTTTGGCTTTCATAAACTGATGGCTTGATTGTCACACTGCTAATCACTGTGCTCTGCAGTTCGTAGCTTCCTGCTGCAATTTCTAGGTTCTTGCTTGAAGGATAATTAACCATATTTCCACCCAGCCCGCCAAGAGAGAGAATTATCCTGTCCTGAAGAGATGGATTGTAAACAGAACTTGAGAGCCATGTTCCAGGAGATTTTCCACATGCATCTTTTGTAAAACCATTTGTGATAGAATAAGCTGCTGCGAACTTGTCAGATCTTACTAACTTTACATCAACAGTTATATTCCTAACCTTGTCCAGGGAGTATTCTGATTTTACTGAATCTTTAATTGTTCCGTAGCCTTGCTTAACTAGTTCTAGTGAAGAACTTGAACATTTTGGCAGGGAGATTACTGCCCTGCCATTTGAAGTTCTCCCAAGCCAACACTCATTTGCATATCCCCCGCATCTATGGGTAATATCAACCCCATCAAGAGCAAAACCCCTGTCATCTTTTACTGAGATTTCAGTTGTTTTATCAATAGAATCACAATTATAAAACTTAACTCCTGTTAGATTCTCTATAGCTTCTAGATTAGCTGAGTAGTCTGGTTCTGTATTTGTGCACCCTCTTGACTCATCTGCGCAAAGATACATTCTCATTGGGAAGTAAAAGGTAAATCCTTGTTCAGCTATCTTACCATCACGAATATTTGGAGATTTTGTATCTCTTATCTTAACTAGAATTGGGGCAGAGATTGTATACTCAAATTCGTAAGAAAATGAGCAGAAACTAGGAAGGAAGGGAATCTTATTCTGACTCAGTCTCTCTGGCATTAGACTTGGGGGCCAGACATAGACATAGGTATCATAGCCAGAATCATAGCTGAAGTCTACATGAATGTTCTTCATTTCTGGGAAATAGTCATGTATAAAAGAGTCATAAACTCCCTGTGAAAGCTTGTCTTTTGCCTTAACTTGCTGGAAATTAGTATTTGCAATCTTAAGATACTGGTAGTTCTGCTGGAAAATATTCTTGAGAGTTGAATCAACTTCCTGCTTGTTCCACGAGACAAAATTGCAGTCTGTACTTGTATCTGTAAAAGACATTGGAGGAATGTCAGTAGATTCTTTGCTTCCGCCAGCATAGGAATACAGAGACAACAAGCTCTTTGCATGAGATTCTAGATAGTTATATCCTAGCTCGTAGATTAGCAAGCCTGATGCAACATCATAAACCTGTGAAAAGTTTATATTTAGTCTTTTTGAAAAGTCTTCAAATCTGTAATTCTCATTCTTGTAGTCTACACTTATTGGCCATTTAAGTGTGATTATAGCAGAGTCCCGCAAGATAACTGTTGCTTCTGGTTTTAGAGAGGAGATTTCAAAGTTTCTATCTTTAAAACCAGAGAGGTCTGCGCATTTAGGTGTTTCACTTTCCAGATAGCTAGAGAGCTGGTTTTCCATAAACTCGAGAGAGGGAACTGCCATGCTATCATCAGATAGCCAGAGTGGAACTTTTTGTTTTCCTGCATCTGTCTCTACTTCAACTAATTCTACATCACTTGGAAGGTAGATATATCCTCCCTGGAGCCTTAGCAACTCTATTCCTTTCAAAGTTTCTTGCTCTAGGCAGTCTGAGACAAAACTATAGACTGGTTTGACTTGAGCAGCTACAGATTCTGAGGGTGTTCCTGTTTCAATCGCTTCTGGTTTTTTGGCAAGCAGGAAATAGAGAATAAGAGCAGCAACTATTACTATTCCGATTATGATGAATGCTGTGACCTGCGCTTTTCTTGATTTACTCATTTTCTATTTTTTCAACTAGTTTTGCAAAATAATTTCTTATTATTGAGAGGTATAGAACAAGGAAAACAGGCATAAGGAGAGGGTAGTATGTTTGAGAGATTATTCTGGTAAGAATTAATTGAGTGATAATCATCAATGCGAGGAATAGTACTGAGATTAATATGTATGGGAGAATATAATTAACTATGTAGAGTGAGAATCTGAAACTTTCTTTTATTGACCTGAATATTTTGCATTGATGCTTTTTTGTGATAAAGTGGTATGAAAGCGCATTAAAGTGAAAGAATAACAAGATGAGGATTATAGTGAGATAGCTGTTATCCAGTTTTATCATTGAGTATATAATTAGCAAGAGAAAGATTGTGAAGTAAATCAGATTCATCAGAAGTGTTTTCAAGAAGTATTTTAATCTGAATTTTGCTTCTAGAATCCTTGTCCAGATTAGCCCCTTGAACAATGTGAATGAGATTATGGATGAGATAATGAACAACAGGATAATAATTATCATTTTAGTGAAGACTGATTTCAATATTACAAGATTTGCAGTTGCTGCTTCCAGGTCTGCAGTGAGAATATTGGAGTAGTCTAGTTGTTGGAGATTAGAGAGCGCTGATTTGAGAATAGTTGCAAATAAAAAAAATAATGCAATTATTGAGATATAGAATAATAAGTCAAGAAAAAAGGTAGAAAGAACTTTGGAGTTTAGCTGGATTAATCTCAGGTTAAGAAGACTAGAATGATTTTTAGTCTTAGGCTCTTTGCGAGACATTTTACTTACTCATCTCTTTTAGTTTCTTTAGTGTTTCTTCTAATTCCTGGTCTATTTTAGAGCCTTTTTGAGCAGGCGGTCTTGATGAAGAAGAGGGGGGCATGCCTGGGCGAGGCATCGGGCGCATTTGCATTCCTCTAGGCATTGAAGACATCGGGGGGAATGGCGGCCGAGTTTGCTGAACACTACTTGATTTTCCTCCGCTTCTTAGTTTGAATAAGTATACTCGCAACTGATTCCTGAAAACTATTCCTAGGACAACAAGGATTATTAAGAATATTAGGAGCCATATCCACCAGTAGCTCTTTTTAGCTTGGATTTTTAGAGCACAGCAGAACTCCCCGCCTGTGCAGCTGAATTCTGAGCCTGTCTTAATTTCTTCATCTGCAGCACAGGTAGACTTGCACTGGAATGTTGTGTCTACTTCGCAACTAGCTTGTTCTCTCTCTTCGCATGTTCCTCCGATGCAACATCTTGTTGAATCACTTGCTGAGACTAGGCTTCCATCACCAGAACAATCTTCTGTTGAAGAGCATTTTACTCCTCCCTTGTCTGCGCATGTTTTTTGAGCTACCTGGATTGAACAGCAAATTTTTAGTGAGTCTTCTCTGCACTCGTAGTTGCCTAAAACCTCGCCGCCAGCATCAACACATTCTGTATTTGAGGCGCAGGACTTTCCGTAGTCTTCACAGTAGTCATTAGTTATCCCCCCGCCGCCAAATGATGGTTCTCTAGGCCAGGCAGAGTACAGAATAAACGCAGTATCTTTTATTGTCTGCCAGCACCCATCACTTGCCTGAGCTGACTGGAGCCAGTCTTTTGATTCCTGAACTTGAGGATCATCTGATATCTCCCTTAAACCAATTATTGCAAGAGAGGTGTCATAGTATCTCCCATAACCTGAGTTAATATCCCAGAATCCAGATGGGTTTTGCAGATTTCTGATATTTACAAGGAATTCGTCAGCCGGGGCTATTTTTTGCAAGAATGAGTACGGGCTGTATTTTGCATTGTCTTGAGCATTTGCAATTAGATACGGGACATATGAATCTACTGGGTTATTTCTCTGGAGAGCAAGAGTTGCCCATAAACTTCCCTCATAATCACAATCACTCCCTTGTTTAAAGCAGAGAGATACTACCTTGTTTTCTGTTGTGCCTGATGCAGATGCTGATTGAGTATTTGAGGATATGTGCCAGACATCTGAGCTTTGCTTTTTATATAGCAGTGCTGTGAAGAAGTCTTTATCGCAAGAAACTCTGAATGTTTTTCCCAAGCAAGAATTAGAAATCTGGAGCCAGTAATTTCCATTAGCCAGTGAGAAACACGAGCCAGAGCCAGATATAGAGAGTTTCTTGTCTGCTCCCATCTGAACAGTGTTTGATGTTGAGTTGCTCGTATCATATTTTATTGCGCAGGATGTTGCATCTCTCGAATCTATCTCTAGATACCAGTTTAGGTCTGTTGGGATTTTTGTCTGATTTAGAAGCCATGCTTCTGGCTTAGACGCGTCTGCTCCAATATAATTCATAGCAATTGTTGCAATTGCTGTTTCTTTTAGTTTGCAGCCTGATTTTGGCCAGCACATCTGGTTATTAGAATTTGCAATCAGGGCTGATTTGCAGCTGGTTGCAATTCCCGAGTCATATGAGAGAGCTAGAAGTGAGAAGAGCTGTTCGTCTAGAGTTAGAGTTGCACACTTGCCACTTACTTTTCCTTCTAAACAAGTATAAGCTTTGTCTACCTTAGCTTGGTCTTCTGCAAATGCTAATGGGACTATTAAAAATAATAAAAATAAAATTACACCCAGCTTTTTCATATTCGTATTAGAAAATCTGTATTTATTAAGGTTTCTATAGAAACCTTAATTGTGTCTTATTAGCTTGGGTGGATAAATGATAAGTTTATTGTGGAGTATTCTTTCTGATGATAATTTAAATATAAGCAGTTCTATTCTATTTATGAGATGAGCATTAATTATTAAGCACAATTCTCATTCAGCTCGCAGTTTCTGCATTTCTCAAAATTACTTGGCATGCTCGCATTTTCTTCTGATAAGTTTCTTATTGTTTCTGCAATTTCCAGAACTTTATTTTTTAATTCCTGAGTTAAATCTATTTCCTGCCGCTGCCCTAGAAATTCCACAATTCCCTTGCTTATTTGTTTATTGAATTCTTTTTCCAGCAAGAGGGCATAGCCTGCTAATTGCAATTTGTCTGATTCGTAGATTTTATCTCTTGTTTTTACTTCATAAGGAAGAATTGAGTCTGAGAACATAACTCTGTCCACTCTTCCTCTTAATCCCAATTCTTGAGATTCTAGTTTTAATTCTGTGAGGTATTTTGGAATTAGCTCGCGCCATAGTTCTTTTCCTAAAAAACCTTTTTCAAGAAAAGTTGTAATTGACTTGACTCTCATTTCTATTTCAGGGTTCATTGTTTCTAAAATTGATTTAGAAAAATCTTTCTCATTTATCCTGAATTTTCCAGCCAGAATATTATTTTGAGTGAGAATTTCCTGAATTATGTCATGAAGAAAATTTAGGTAGAGTTTTTTTATTTCTTCCTGATTTATTTTTGATTTTATGCTTGAGACTAAACTTGATTCGTTCTTGTTGAATATGTCAAAAACTTTGTGCCTTAGCATTCCATTAATCATTCTCTGGGTTGGAGGAGATTTTATTCCTTTCACTAGTTTGAGATAAATCTTTCTTGGGCAGTATAAAAATCCAGTTATGTCTGTTATGTTTATTATTT
>JAHIEM010000094.1 GCA_018901625.1 Nanobdellota archaeon | reverse complement strand
ACTTTTGAGAAGAATTTGACTAATAAAAATGATATAACTATTTACGCGAGAGCCGGGAATATTTCTATTGATAATCAGAGTGTGCCGTATGATGTTTATGCTATGAAGAAGAGGATTGACGAGATTAGGGGGGTGCTGGAAAATGGATGAAAAAGAGCTAAATTTGATGTTGGAAGAAGGGGAAGGCTTTAAAGTAGAATTTAAAGAGAGTTTCGATTCTAAAAATTTGGCAAAAGAAATCTGCGCATTTGCAAATTCAGAAGGAGGGAGAATATTTATTGGAGTTAATGATAAAGGAGAGACAAAAGGTGTTGAAATTAGCAACAAATTAAGATCCCAAATACAGGATATTGCCAGAAATTGTGACCCCCCGATTAAGATTGTCTTTGAAGAAATTGACAATGTCCTGATAGTTAATGTGCCAGAAGGAGAGAGCAAGCCGTATCAATGCTCTTCTGGATTTTATTTGAGAGAGGGTCCAAACTCGCAAAAACTCTCAAGGGATGAAATAATAAACTTTGTTACTGGAGTTGGAAAGATTAAATTTGATGAGCAGATAAATGAAGATTTTAAATTTCCGGAAGATTTTGATGAGAGCAAGTTTAGAGATTTCTTGAAAAAAACCAATATCTCCAATGATAATGCGGAAGACATTCTGGTTAATTTATCTTTAGCAATTAAAAAAGGAAACAAGATTATTTTTAATAATGCGGGAATTTTATTGTTTGGAAAGGGTATTGAAAGATTCATAAAACAGAATTTTGTTTATTGCACATTATTTAAGGGAAATGAAAGAGTAGATATTATTGACAGAAAAGAGTTTAAGGAAGATTTGCTTACAAATTATTTTGAGGCACTAAACTTTTTGAAGAAGCATTTAAGGCTTTCTTATCTTATTGGGGGGGGCGGGCCAAGAAAAGAAGTTCTGGAACTTCCTGAAGAGGCATTGAAAGAAGCGTTAATTAATTCTCTTATCCATAGGGATTATTTTGAAACTGGTTTTGGGGTGAATGTTGAAATTTTTGATGATAGGGTTGAGATAACTAATTGGGGAAAATTGCTTTTTGACAGGAAGGAGCTTGGAAAAGTAAGCATTCCCAGAAATTCTATTCTTTTTGATTTATTTCATCGATTGAATATGATTGAGAAAGCTGGAAGCGGAATTGGAAGAATAAGAAAATTTGTAAATGAAAGAGGTCTGAAGGTTAAATTTGAAGTAAGCGAGTTTTTTAGGGTCACATTTGAGAGATCGCAAATCTCTATTGGGAAAGCTACCCCCCAAGCTACCCCCCAAGCTACCCCCCAAGCTGAACTGACGGATTTAGAAAGAAAAATTTTGAGAGAGATTAAAATTAATCCCAAAATATCCAGAAAAGAATTGTCAGAAAAACTTAGAATAGGAGAAGATACTATTAAAGAGTATTTGAGAAAACTTAGGGAAAAGGGGGTTTTAATCAGAGTTGGAGAAACGAGCGCAGGTTATTGGGAAATCAGATGATTTCCCAAAAGTTCGCTATAGGAGGTATAGCTTCACATATTGGGAAGTTTTAAGATGAAAAATAAAAAAGAGGCAAGGATAAACTTGAAATTATTGCTAGTTGGAATTTTGTTAATTTCATTAATTGGGTTTATCTTTGCTGTTTCAGCTTTAACTTCTGATGATAAAACTGCCTTACAAAATGAGCTTAATAATCTTACTTTAAAATTATCTTCACAAGGATATGATTGGTTGGTTGATAAAACTATTGATTATAATTCTATTAATGATAGTTCAAAGGTAGAAGTTTACAGGGAAAATGGGAATGACTCTTTAGCAGTGTTTGATAATCTTAATGGAGAGATGAATAAGATTTTATTGACTAATTTAGGTGATAATGAGAGTTATGATGTTTTTGATTTGAAGAGTGTTGGGGATGTTGGAAGAATAAATGGCAATATTCTTCTGATGAAGAAG
This sequence comes from Nanobdellota archaeon, assembly GCA_018901625.1. Taxonomy (GTDB): domain Archaea; phylum Nanobdellota; class Nanobdellia; order Pacearchaeales; family GW2011-AR1; genus JAHIEM01. Next base: position 3,881 of record JAHIEM010000094.1, on the reverse strand, counting down.
AGGATTGACGAGATTAGGGGGGTGCTGAATAGCCAGATAAATTTAAAAGGAGAATTGTCATAGAATATATGACAATAGATATACTATGTATGACAAAACTGAAGTAAAGATAATAGAGCAAGTTTACCTAAATCCGGGTATTCATAAGAGAGAATTGTCGAAAAATTTGAAACTTGGAATGCCTTCAATAGAGTATGCTTTAAGGAAAGTTGAGAATTTATTGAGGGAGCAAAAGTCGGGAAATCAGATTAAGTATTTTTTGAATTATTCAAGAAAAGCATTAACTCCTATGCTTTATGCTATTGAATTTTCAAGATTAGAAAGACTTCCTTCAAAAATTAGACTATCCATTCAAGATTTTTTAGAAGAAGCTGAAATTAAGCCCCTGATTGTTATTCTTTTTGGCTCATATGCAAAAGGAAATTATACAAAAGAATCTGATATTGATGTTTTGCTTGTTTTCCAGAAATTAGAAAAAGAGAATGACCGGGATATTGAGAATATTGCTAAAAGAATAAGCATGAGGACTAATACAAAAATAAGCCCTGTTTATTTAGAATATTCTATTTTCAGAGAGTCTTTTCATAATCCCCGAAAAGAATTTTTTAAAAATCTCAAGGAGAATAAAATTATCCTTGTTGGAATTGAATACTGGAGGGAATTAAAAAATGAAGAAGCCTGATGTCTTCTGCCTTTTAAACTCCATAGGAGATTTAAAATGAAAAAATCTGATGATTTTAGCCTCATTAATGTCGGAAATACTTCTTATTTCCGAGCACTATCAGGAATAGGAGGTATTCCTGAAGATTTCGGAGAAATTTAAGATGAAGAAGCCTGATTGGAGAGTATGGATTAAAGATAAGGAAGAATGCGGGCATTGGCTTAATAATTATATTGGAAAAAAGGTTTTAAGAAAAAGCGAAGATGAGTCTAGGCTTTATTTAAATAAATCAAATCATAACCTTAATTTTGCTAACTGGGTTTTTGAAAAACATCAAGATGAGATTCCTAAGATTTTTAGAGATGAAACTTTTTATGATTGGATAATTAATATTTATTATTATGCAATTTATCACAGCGCATCCGCTTTAATCAGCAGAGAGGGTTATAGCTCAAAAAATCATTCTGCTAGCCTGTGCTTTCTGATTTATTATAATTATCATTTGCAGAATAAGATTAGTAAGGAAGATGTTGAACTTGTTGCAAGTTCGTTGAATAAAGAAGATATTGAAACCTTGGGCAATTCAAAAGAACTTAGGGAGAGAGCAAGCTACGATGTGCATGAGCTATTTGAAAAGAAATTAGCTGAACAGATTAGAGAAAAGGCAGTAGATTTTGTAAATAAAATAAAAATGCTATTGGAAGAAAAGTCTGAAGAGGATAAGGATAATGAAAAAAGCAAAGAGAAAAATGAGGATAATAAAGAAATTATTGAGATAAATAAAGAAAAAAAGAGCAAAAATTCTGAAGAAAAGAAAGAAGAAAAAGACATTAAACAAGGGGTAAATGATGAACAGAAGTAAAAAAGAGGCAAGAATAGAAAGCAGGGTAATGTTAATTGGAATTGCGGGGCTAATATTAGTCTTTATCACCTCTTTGGTATTTATTGTTAGTGCTTTAACTTCTGATGATAAAACTGCCTTACAAAATGAGCTTAATAATCTTACTTTAAAATTATCTTCACAAGGATATGATTGGCTGGCAGATTACAGTATGCTTAAACTTATAAATACTGATAACTTAATGTTATCAAATGATAACAAAATGTTAACGTAATAAAATGAAAACTAAACTAAAAATAATTGCAGAATTGGAAAGAAATCATAATGGGGTACATCTTAGAGAGATTTCCAGACTAGTTAAAACTGGGTTGCCCAATGCAAAGAGATTTTTGGAAATTCTTGAAAAAGAGAAAGTGGTGAGAAGAGAGAAAGATGCGAATTTAGTAAAATTTAAGTTAAGAGACAGCGAAAGAACTATTGCCTATCTAAAACAAGTTAATACTGATAAATTATTGGGTTTGCCGGGCAAGATTAATACTGCTGTTAGAGAGTTTTTAGAGGAGCTTGAAGTTAAACCGCTTCTGGCTATTATTTTTGGCTCATATGCTAAAGGAAATTATACAAAAGAGTCTGATGTCGATGTTTTGCTTGTTTTCCAGAAATTAGAAAAAGGGAAAGATAAGGATATTGAGAATGATGCAAAAAGAATAAGCATGAGGACTAATACGAAAATAAGCCCTGTTTATCTGGATTATGAGAACTTTGAAAAAAATTTCTTGAATAAAGAGCATGACTTTTCAAGAGAAATAAGGCAGGATGTGATTATCTCTGTTGGGATTGAATATTATTACAAATTGTTGTGGAGATTTTTACGATGAAAATTGAAATTAATAGGTTAATTGAAGAAAAAGAATATTGCCGGGATGTTTTTAACTTTTTTATTAATAAAGAGATAATTAAGAAAACAAATCCTGCTTTGTTTGAGAAGCATTTGAATAAGTCTTTAAATAATTTAGAGTTTGGGAATTTTGTTTTATCTGAGCATAATTATTCCATTAAAAAGAAACTTAAAGGAAAATCATTTTATGACTGGTGTGTTGTAATTTATTATTATGCAATTTATCATGCGGTTTTGGCTTTGATTTCAAAGGCGGGCTTTGAGTCTAAAAATCATCTTGCATCAATTTCTGCACTGACTTATATTTATTATCATAAAAAAAATCTTTTGAATAAAGAGGATATTCAGATGATTATTGATAACTTTAATATTAAAGGAGAGGAGATTGAATTTATTGCTAATTCAAAGGAAATGAGAGAAAAAGCAAGTTATAGGGTTGACGAGGATTTTGGCATTGCTTTGGCTGAGGATATGAGAAAGAAAACTGTGGATTTTGTTAATAAAATAAAAATGTTGCTGGAAGAAAAGGAGCTTGAAGATGATGAGGATAATGAAAAAAGCAAAGAGAAAGATAAACTGAAAAAAGAGGTGAAGAATGAATAAAAGAGGAGTAAATAAATTATTAATATTTTTAGCAAGCGTAGCATTATTAATTAGCTTAATTGTGATAGTATCAGCGTTAAGCGAGCAAGATAGAGGCAGTTTACAATCTGAACTTGATAATTTAACTTCTCAATTATCTTTACAAGGTTATGATTGGCTGATTAATACTTCAGTTGATTATAATTCTATTAATGAGAGTTCAAGAGTTGAAGTTTACAGGGAAAATGGAAATGATTCCTTGGCTGTGTTTAATAATCTTAATGGGGAAATGAATAAGATTTATCTGACTGGCTTAGGGGATAATGAGAGCTATAATATTTTTGATTTGCTTTCTGGGAAACACGAAAAGATAAGTTATGAGATTATTCAGAAAAAGATGATGATAGATGAGATTAGAAAAGAACTAAATCAAGAAGGAGGGAAAGTTTAAATATGGGATTAACCAATAAATCTATTGGATTAACCAATAAATCTATAAATGAAAAATGGTAAAGAAGTTAAAAGATAGAAAAGAGATTTTGAAAGCATTTGCAGAGATTTCCAGCTGGAAAACTATCAAGCAAGTTTCAAAGGCTATTGGGCTGTCTTATCAGCCAACTTATACTTATCTTGCAGAATTCAGCGAGCAGGGGATTTTGAATCATAAAAAAGAAGGCAATGTCCATCTTTATTCTTTAAACCTCAAAAATAAAAATGTAATAAGAGAAATTGAGAATATTGAGTTTGAAAAATCACAGAAACTAATGACTCATCTTGATAAAAAAGTAAGCATTGCCCTGGATGAATTCCTTGAGCATTCCCAGAAAAATCTTTCTGTCAGGGCAACTTTATTGTTTGGCTCTACTGCAAGAAAAACAAGAGCAGAAAAAAGTGATATT
>JAHIEM010000011.1 GCA_018901625.1 Nanobdellota archaeon | reverse complement strand
AAGAACCCCAGATATAAAAAACTTCTTAAAGCACCAAAACTATATAGAACAATGGAAAAGAATAGCATAATCGAATCACTCTCGCCAAACGAGAGAAAGATACTCCCCCACCTGAAAGAGAAAAGCGTAAACAGCATATCAAAGAAAACAGGGCTGGATGATACAAGCATTCTAAGGAGTCTGAGGTTTCTAGAAAACAAAGGGCTGATAAAAGTTAAGTTAGAAAAAACAAAAATTGTAGATTTAGGCAACAACGGAGTGCTATACTTAAAAAACGGGCTCCCAGAAAGAAGGCTTCTCACAGCCCTGGTTGAAAAGAAAGCAATCCCCCTGAATGACAAGAGCCTAAAATTATCTGACAACGAATTTAAAGCATCAATAGGCGCGCTAAAAAAGAAGGCGATGATTGAGCTAAAAGACAATAAGATAATTCTAAATGCTAACATGAGTGAGATAAGCAGAAAAACACTAGAAGAACAGTTTCTAGAATCACTCCCAATTGAACTGGAAAAACTCGCGCCAGAACAGCTATACTCCCTGAAAACACTAGAATCACGAAAAGATATTATTAAGATAGAAGAACAGCAGAAAGTTATCTTCGAATTAACAGATTTAGGAAAAGAATTAATGTCAACTGACCTAAGCCACGCCGATAATCTAATTGAGGCGCTCACACCAGAAATGCTGCGCGATGAGGCATGGAAGGGAAAGAAATTCAGAAGGTATGATGTGAAAAGCAGGATTCCAAAAATCTCAGGAGGCAAAAAGCACTTTGTCAGCCAGGGAATAGAATACGCAAAAAGAATCTGGATGGACATGGGGTTTGAAGAAATGCAAAGCACGCTATGTCAGACAGGATTTTGGAACTTTGATGCGCTATTCACGGCCCAGGACCACCCTGTCCGAGAGATACAAGACACATTCTACCTAAAAGGGATAACTGGAAATCTTCCAGACCAAAACATAGTCAGAGCAATAAAACAAGCGCACGAACTAGGCTGTGGAGGAAGCAAAGGCTGGAAATACAAATGGAATGGGGAAGACCCAAAACGCGTCATACTTAGAACCCACACAACATGCCTATCTGCAAGAACTCTGGCAAGTTTAAGAAATGCAAAAAATAAAAGAGGGAAATTCTTCTCAGTCGGCAAATGTTTCAGAAACGAGACAATTGACTGGAGCCACGGTTTCGAATTCAATCAAACAGAGGGGATTGTAATAGACCCGGATGCAAATTTTAGGCATTTACTAGGATACTTAAAAGAGTTTTTCAGCAAGATGGGCTTTGATGATGTAAAACTCGTGCCAAGCTATTTTCCCTACACAGAGCCAAGTGTTGAAATCTACGGTTATCTTAAAGATAAGAAAGCATGGACAGAAATAGGGGGCGCAGGAATATTCCGTCCAGAAGTTGTGATTCCCCTTTTAGGAGAGTATATTCCAGTTCTAGCCTGGGGTCCGGGCTTTGACAGAACTCTGATGGATTACTACGGAATATCAGATTTAAGAGATTTTTACAATAACAATCTGGAAATGCTGAGAAAAATTAAATTTTGGTGTAAATAACATGGCAGAAGTAAAAGTTTTAGTTAAAGGATTCACGTCAGCAGACTCGAAGCCCGAAGCAGGCGAAAAAGAAAAAACCTGTGCAACAATATCATTAATAATAGATGGATATATAAAAATCATTGTTGACCCAGGAATACTAAAAGACAAAAATATTTTAATTAATGCACTAAAAAAGGAAGGATTAGATGTTAAAGATATTAATTATGTTGCTCTAACTCACTCGCATGCAGACCATTTCAGGAATATTGGATTATTTCCTAATGCAAAATTGCTTGAATTCTTTGGAATCTGGCATGAGGACACTGTTGAAGACTGGAAAGAAGATTTCACAGAGAATATTAAGATAATTAAAACTCCGGGACACTCAAATACTGGAATTAGTTTCGTTGTTAATACTTCAAAAGGAAAAGTTGCAGTTGTAGGGGATGTTTTTTGGAAAGAAAATCACCCTAAAGAAGACCCATACGCAGAATGTATGGAAGAATTAAGAAAGAGCAGACAAAAAATACTAAAAATAGCAGACTGGATTGTTCCAGGTCATGCTGATATATTTAAGGTGAAAAAGTAAGATGGAAAAAATAGAGGCAATAGACATAATTGTTTGGATATTAGTTATAGCTTTAACAGCTTTGGGAATTTATGCGCTAATTAGAGGATAACATGAAAAAAACAGCAAGAATAACAGCAGGGGACATAGCATTTTGGATACTGATAGCATTAGTCGTATGCATAGCTGTCTGGAAAATGGTTGGCTCTCCAACAGACACAGCAGCGCTGATTTCAGTGTCATTATTTATTATTGGATCTGAAATCTTATTATGGAAAACATTATTTTCAATAGATAAAAAAGTTGCATGCGGATTTATTAAAATGAAATATGATATGGATAATAAATTTAATCAAATAAATAACAAGTTAGAAAGCATAGACAATTTAATCAGAAGAAAAAGATAACATGGCAAGCACAAAATTCCCGAGAAAAGAATTTGAAAAGTGTATAAAACTATCAGAAGAAGTAAAAGATAAAATCTCGATGCTGGGAACACATCTAGAATCTAGTTCAGAAGAAGAGATAGAACTTGAAATTCTTCCAAACCGCCCGGACCTATTCTCACTGCAGGGTTTCATGAGGAGTTTCTTGCCATTTATAAACAAATCTAAGAAAAAAGAGTACAAAATAAAAAGCTCTGGAATGAAGATAATTGTTGATAAGTCCGTGGCAGGCATTCGCCCGTTTTCAATGGCCGCAATTGTGAAGAATATCAAATTCACAGACGAAAAAATAAAAGATGTAATGCAGTGGCAGGAAAAAATCCACGCAACACTTGGAAGAAACAGAAAAAAAATAGCGCTAGGATACTATATTCTAGACAAAATAAAATTTCCCATAGTTTACAAAGCAGAAGAGCCTGAAAAGATAGTGTTTGAGCCTCTGGAAATGCCAGAAAAGATGAATGCTATCCAGATTCTACAGAGGCATCCAGCAGGGCGCGAGTTCGCGAAACAATTAGAAGGGTTAGACAAATTCCCAGTTTACTATGACAGTAATAACGAAGTTCTGAGTATGCCCCCAATAATCAACTCGCACTCTCTGGGCAAAATAACTTCAGAAACAAAAGATGTTCTTATAGAGTGCACAGGAACAAGTCTAGAAACACTAAAAAAAGTAATCTCAATGGCAGTTGTTGATTTAATTGATTGCGGGGGCGAAGCATATTCAGTAGAAATAGATTATAAAAACAAGAAAGAATCAATTGATTTAAAGCCAGAAAAGATGAAAATAAGCCTAGAAAACGCAAACAAGCTGCTCGGGACAAACATTAAAGAAGCAGAACTAAAAAAGCTCCTGGAAAAAATGGGATATGAATATTCTAATAAGCATGTTCTAATTCCGTGCTATAGAACAGACATAATGCACGAAGTAGATATCATAGAAGATATTGCAATTGCCTACGGGTATGACAATTTTAGTCCAGAAATACCAGAAGTTGCAACAGCAGGCAAGGAATCTTATTCAGGAGTTCTAAAAAGAAAGATTTCAGAGATACTCTCAGGTTTAGGCATGTTAGAAACTTCTAGTTTTCATTTAGTTTCAAAAGATGATTTAAAAAAGTCAGGCATAAAAGAAGCAATAGAAGTAGAAGACTCAAAAACAGAATACAGATTCCTCAGGCAGGACATGCTCCTCCCAAACCTAAGAGTTCTTGCCAGTAATATAGATTCAGAATACCCCCAGAAAATATTTGAAATCGGCCCAGTATTCAAAAATGATGAAAAACAAGAAACAAAAATATCTGAGCCAAACCACCTCGCAGTGTCTATTGCTCCTGGAAATTTCACAGAAATAAAACAAGTTTTAGAATATCTTGGCAGAATGCTCGGAAAAGAGTTTAAAATTGAAGAAGCAAGCCACAAAAGTTTTATAGAAGGCAGGCAGGTTAAGATAATTCATAATAACCAGGAAATTGGAATTCTGGGAGAAATCTCGCCCCAGATATTGAAAAACTGGAAAATAAAAATGCCAGTTTCAAGCTTGGAAATCAATATTAACGAGATTATGGCTTAATTTTCTGATAAGCTCTCTCAATTGAATCTAAAACCTGAGAGAGAATGGGATCCCTGGTGCCCAGATCTATCCCTATACACTGTTTCTTTCTGCCTACTACTACAAAATCATCTCTTAGCTTCATATTAAATCCCATTCTCTCACAAATACTATTAAAATGTTCTGAAAACCATGATTCAGAATGGTGAAATGAGTATTCTGCTCCCCCCCTAGTTGCTTCTATAACTTCTTCATCAGTTATTACTCCATCAACCCATGGCCCCTGATACCAGTGAGTTATAGGACGATTATACTCCTCAGATCTTTTCTTGTCATCTTCAGCATAACTTTTATCAGTTTTTAACATCCTAACATGTTCAGCTTCAAACTTCTCGTGTTTTGGTCCCCCAACAGAATAAACCTCGCAGAGTGTAGAATCAGGAGTTGTAGGAATTGGATGAGTATATCTGTCGTATTTTAAGTCAGGGTCAGGCATTCCACGATTAAAATAATAAGCATAAACAACTCTTTTCTTGCCATTAACTTCTATCTCCCCCACCAAGTTCTGCTTAACAGGGACTTCTTGCAAAATTATTTCCAGAACTTTTTTCTTGTCAAATCCTAACATAAAAAACAAAATAACCTGATATATTTAAAGATTTGTATAAAAATGAATCTATTTTAGACTAACCTCCCACAACCTCCACCCCTAACAAAACTACCTATCAAACAACTTAACCCCCAAAAGAAACATTTATAAACTATAGCCAGTTATATACTCATTATGGAGACAACTATACAAATTAGTAAAGAATTACTTGGAAAACTCGCAGTTATGAAGATGCATGAAAAAGAAAGTTATGAAAATGTTATCTGGGACTTAATAGAGGACAGAATGGAATTTTCAGAACAAACAAAAATAAATATTGCAAAATCTGCTGAAGAAATAAAACAAGGAAAAACAATCTCTCTTGAAGAAATAAAAAGAAAAACTTGCAAGAGGTAAAATGTATTCTGTAGAGTTCTCGCTTACTGCAGAGAAGCAGTTTTGTAAATTGCCAGAAGAGATTAAAGAGAGAATAATTAATGTTCTAGAAAGAATAAAAATTAGGCCATATCATTTTGTTAAAAGGAAAGAAGGAACTCCATATTTTATCGCAAGAATTGGCGAGCATAGAGCGATTTTAGATATTAGAAATGAGCAGTTGAGGATAATTGTAGTAGGAATAGGGCACAGAAAGAATATTTATGATTAGATACTTCCTTGTTTTTTACAGTAATCTATATTAAATACATTGTTTTCCTGTCTTATGGCAATATAATGAGTTACCCCTAAATTTCCAGGACAGTTTGAATCTGCAACTCCCTGAATTTCTTCATCTTCTTTATCAAAAGGGGAATCAATAACTTTAACTAATCCCCCAAGAGTGTCAAATCCCTCAATATCAAATATTCTTTTTAATCCCATAAAAAAACCACTTTCTTGAGAGTTATAATTATTTGTATAGTTTATCGCAACATAACAATACTTAAAAATATGAGTTGTTTTAGATTAATATGGAGCCTATTAAGAAACTTAAGCCAGCATCACTTGTCGCGAGAATTGCTCTTAGTATATGCACTGCTGGTTTATCTGCTTTTGGAGGTTATAAACTTGCTGAATGCGGCGAAGCAAAAATGAGGAATGAATTAAGTCAAAGAGGTTATATTAGCAAATTAGTCTGCGATAATGAAAATTATCTCTCTGCAGGATTTTTTGGATTAATTGGAGGTGTATTTTGTTCTATTCTGCTCCTCTCTCCAGACCGCAAAAAGAGAAGTTATTTTGGTAATACTTTCTCCAGGCATCCACGTTATCATGGGGATATGAGAGATAATCTTGATGATTATTAATATTTATTAATGTGATTAAAATCATATCAGAAAAAACCACTTCCAAAATTCAAATTATCAAGAAAATGATGAAACTGATACCAGGCCCAGCCTGCCCCCCACCCCTCAAACAGCTATCTTAATAATTTTTTATCCTAAATAACTCTTATCTTTTTTCTCTCGTTTCTTATCCCACCCGCTCTGCAGAGCTTTGGAAACTAATTTCATATTTTCCTTAATCTCGCGCCACTCTTCAAAAACATGCCTGATAAATTCAGCCTCTCCATCTTCAGAATAATCATTATCAACATCTATAACTTTAATCTCGAGCCTTCCCAATCTAGTGTAAATATCATCAAGAAGCTTCTTGTCATTAGAGTCAATTCCTTTTAATATTGCAAAAAAGAACATAGGCGCATTGCACGGGTTAATCAGCATTTCAGCAAACCTCAGATACGAAATCACCTTATCCATGATTACTTTTCTAATCTCTCTCAGCAGGGTTTCAGTTTCAATTTCCTGAAGTTTCTCTATGTCAAATTCCTCATTAACTGTTTTATAATCAGGAAGCTGGTACTTGCCAGCAAGCTCAGAATAATTCTTCTTTAACAAATCTAGTTTTTCAGCCATTTTATTAGTCGAATATAAGAATTTATAAACCTTTACTATCAATTTAATTCATGCCTCAGTAGCTCAGTCGGTAGAGCACAACATTGGTACCTAGGACAAAAATGTTGGGGTCATGAGTTCAATCCTCATCTGAGGCTTAAAAAAATGGCAAATTACCCTGGATCGAGACACTCTCTAACTGAAAAAATGAGTCCTGGAGAAGCATTGCTAGCTTATATTCTGGCAAAATCAAGAACAGGATATCTGCGACCAGAGAATAGTCCTGCCAATCAGATGATAGCTGAAGATACAAATGAAGTTTGGAAAAACCACAGGACAGAAAAAGACATTCGCTCTCTTCTCAGACAAATTTCAAGAAACAGGCTTAAAATGGAAGATTTTTTAGGTTAACAAGACTCTGGCAAACAGGCAGAGTCTTAAATTAAGATTGAACCGGTGATTGCTAAAGCTTCAAAATTGTAAGATTTTGACAGCACTCAGAAATAAGAAAGATTTCTGATGTTGTGAAGAACCCCCTAGAAGTTAGCAGGTTCAACGCCCCCACGAGTTCTGTGTAATACTTTTTATTACACGATTTATAACAATTTTTATATCAAGAAGTATGACAAGTTTTGATACACCGTCTTTCTGAGTTGAATTTATAAATATGCTATTATTAAAGAAATAATGGCAAGCAAAAGTGGTTATCTGTATCTTATACTTTGTATACTTTTTTGGGCTTCAATACCTGTTGTCTCGAAAAAAATACTGGTTGAATTAAACAATTTGCAGATGCTTTTTTATTCTACTATTTTTTCATTTATTGTATTGGGTATAATTCTCCTTATTCAAAAGAAGCATAAGATAATGAAAAAGTATTCCGCTAAAGATTATCTTAACATGGCTTTTTTGGGTTTTCTGGGAACTTATCTTTATTATGTTCTATTATATGGGGCACTTGCATTAACAACTGCACAAGAAGGATTTATTCTCGCTTACACTTGGCCAATATTGGTATTAATTCTCGCATTTGTTATTCTGAAAGAAAAAGTAACTTTAAAAAAGATTTTAGCTATCTTAGTAAGTTTCTTTGGGATTATAATAATTGTAACGCAAGGAAATATTCATTCGTTAACCTTGACTAATTTTTCTGGAGATTTTCTCGCTCTCTCTGGAGCTTTTGTTTTTGCTTTATTCTCAATTTTAGGTAAGAAATATAATTTTGATAAAACAGTTAGTGCTTTCATTTATTTCTTATCTGCGTTAATTTTTATAACGATTACTCTTTTTATCTTTTCTACTCCGAAAATTCCCTCATTAAATATCTGGATTTGGTTAATGTTTAATGGAATTCTTGTAAATGGGGTAACTTACATCTGGTGGTTCAAAGCTCTTGAAAAAGTTGAAACCTCAATTATCTCAACTGCGCTATATCTTACTCCTTTTATTTCATTAATATATATTTGGTTATTCTTAGACGAAAAAATCTTATTAAGTTCTATCCTTGGGCTGGTAGTAATAGTTGCAGGCATTTTAATTCAATCTTATAAAAATAGAAAGTGAGATTATTAACCTTAGGTAACATGCCCCCACGAGTTCTGTGTAATACTTTTTATTACACGATTTATAACACAATTTGATACACAAATTATGACAAAATTTATCATACGGGATTAATGTATTACTTAATAGTAGTATCCTATAACAAGATTTAAAAAGCTAAAAATTCTGAAAATCTTATGGAAGATAAGCTTGAAACAAGATGGACAGAAGAAGACACTTTGCATTCCTACAATCCTTATAGAGAATTGTTTAGAGAAGCTTCAGCTAGAGTAGTTAAGGATGTTTTCGAGAAATATGTAAAACCTTCCGAGGTTATTGTAGAAATAGGCAGTGGTCTAGGTGAACTTGTTAGGTTAATTCCAGAATACAAGGAAAGAATACAGCAAACAGAACAAAGTCCTAAAGTAGTAGAGGGAAATAGAACTTTAAACCCCAATTCTAATATAAGAGTAGCAAATGTTTATGAACTACCTTTTAAAGATGGTTCTTTTGATATTGCTACTGGATACTCTTCATTTGATACTTTAGCCGATTTAGGAAAAGCTCTAAGGGAAGTAAGAAGAGTATTAAGACCTAATGGAAAATTTGTTCATTTTCTAGATATACAAGGTTCTGCTAATACAATGTTTCATAATTATTCTAACCAAGAAGTTGTGCCATTTCCTCTGTTTGAATTAGATGCAACGGATAATCTTATGCATGGAATTGGACTGCAATTAATTAAAAAACCATATATCAAAAGATTAAGAGATTTTTTTATATCTAAACATCAAGGATTAGCAGGATGGTTTGATGCATATGTTGGAAACCCTGAGTTGATGTTTTGTTCAGCATATAATAATAATAATAGATATGAATCAGTATTAAGAATGGCATCAGACTTTGTAAAAGAATCGGGAGTTGGCTCAAGGCGAGTAGGTTTTAATGAATATTTTAAAAATAACTTAGAAGGGAGTCTAGAACAAGAAGGGTATGAAATATTAGAATCTGCCAATAGAGATGGTGTAGCAGTAGTCCAAAGAAATGGAAGACATTCTCAAAATCTCAAAGTTAATATTTTCCACAACGATGTTGGTAATGATAGAAGCAAATATGATTTAGAAGTAGGAAGGGAATTGGAACCTGGCAAGGTAAAAGTAATTTCTACACTGTATCTTGCTGTTGCAAGAAAGAAATAGAATTTAATTTTTGAGAGTTTAATAATTCTAATTTAGGAAAATGCAAAGACTTATACAATAAAGTGAGATTGTTAACCTAAGGTTAAAGACTACTCGGGAGCGTTATTTTACTAAGTTCTAAAAAATCCATAAAAAACCACTAAAATAGCCCTCAAAGTTGTGAAAAAATACGAAATGGATTTCCGACGGTAAAACGAAAAAACCTTATGCTAATGTTCACCTTAGGGAACGTGCCCCCAAAAAGTTTTCACTTTTGAATATAAAAATTTAGATAGCAAAGTGAAAACTTTTTCCACGATTACTTAACATCAAGAACTAAAGGTTCTTGAGTGCTGTCAAGAATTAGTAAATTCTTGAAGTCCTAAGGATTAACTCCCCAACTTTTTCCTCGCGAGGTCCAAATTATTCATAAATATTTTTTCTGTGACCAATTCTAATTACTATAATCTTATTCATAGAAACAATGACATCAACAACAGCTCGATAATCTCCAATTCTTAATCTCCATAATTTTTCACCTTGTAACCTTTTTAGAAATCTATACGGATTCTCTCTAATTGAATATATTTTGTTTAATATGATTTCAGCATCCTTTTTTTGCAGTTTTTTAAGAAAATCTTTTGCTGTTTCAGTTAATTCAATTTGAAACATTTTATTTTAAAGCAATCCCTAATTCTCTTGCTACAACCTCAATAGAATAAACTTTTCCTTTTTTAACATCTTCCAACCCTTTTTGTATTTCATTAATCTCTTCTTCACTTAATCTTTCTTCTTCACAATTATTTATTAAACTATTTAATAGTTCATCATAAGATTGTCTTTCAAAGTTTTTAAGAGATTTTAATCTTTCAAGGGTCTCAAAGTTTATTTGTATTGTTGTTTTTTCCATGTTATATAGTAACTATAATTACTATATAAATCTTTCTGTTTTTAATTAGCTCCCCAACTTTTTCCTCGCGATATTCAAAAAGATATATTTTTAAAGGATGATTTTATTGTTCTTAAGAGGCGAGGGTGTCTCAGAAACCTAATTCTGAAAAAATTACAATGAACGAAAGAATAGAACAAAGAAGACAATTTATTTATGGGCATGTTGGAAAAGAAGCGCTCAACTTGCTAAGAGAATCTGGATTAGATATTGATAATGCAGTAACTAATATTTTAGAGGAGCAAGAACAACAAAGAGATAAATTAGAAGCTCAAGCAGAATTTGGAACAGTAGAAGATATAATGACTTCTGAGCTTGTTTATAGGTCTAATTCTCCAGAAGATGTTTTTGGTAGAGAATATTCAAGGAGATTACATTTAATTGGGTTGGAGGACAATCAAATCAAAGGTTTACATCAAGTTGAATCTTTAGTTCTTTCAACAGAAAGTATGGCTGAACACAGAAAACAACCATGGGTCAGAAGATATTTTATAACGCCCGATTCAACTCCTGAAAATATACCTGAAGTGGGAGACATGACCCTATCAGAATTAATTTTGATTACCGATGATGCAAATTCTGCATTTTGGAGAGACCATCCTGTTTTACCAGAAAAGGCATGGCAAGCTCTTTGTGTTGCAGCATGCTGTGCACAACATACTAAAGCAAGATATGCTCATGCTTTTAATGCAAGAACTGAAAAGTTAGGATTGTCAAAAGCTCAAAGTAGAGCATATACAAGAAACGAATGTCTTTTAACAGAAAGATTAAAATGGGGCAACCATGAAAATTCTGCTTGGACTCCTGAAACAACCGATTTAAAACAATATCAAAGATAATAAAATAATTATAAAAGAATATTCTTTTTTTCAATGCCCCTCACAAGGCTTATCTAACAATTGTCTGGCTTCTCTCAGGACCCATTGAAAGAACTCTAACCCGCGCCCCAGTATTTGCCTCAACAAATCCTACCAAATTCCTCAAACTTTTTGGCAACTTCTCATAACTTCTAATATTCTCAGTTGGCCCCTTCCATCCCGGCAAAGTAACATAATTTGGCTCGCAGTGCTGCAAAACATCAACATCACTCGGAGCCACCCTGAATCTAAACCCCTCCTCAATTCTTTGACATGCATAAAAATACTCAGGTCCGTTATAAGTATAAGAATCGCAAATTCTTACCTCTCCAGCGCCATCAAAAACCTGCAGCTTAGTCAGTGCAATCTGATTCCCATTAACCAACATTGCAGCTCTTAATAAAGGCAAGTCAAGCCACCCAGTTCTTCTCGGCCTCCCGGTAGTAGCTCCATACTCTCCTCCAGCTATTCTAACAGCAACCCCCTGTCTAAAAGGATCGTCATGATTCATGTCTGTATGAACTAGTGCTTCTTCATCAGCGCGAGTATGTGAAGAACACCAATCAGCAGATTTTTTGCCCCCCATCTCAGTTGGGAAAGGACCCTCTCCAACTCTTGTCATATACGGAGCCTTCACCACGCCTAAAACTGAATCCACAGCTTTCTCACTTAGTCCAGAACCCTTAGCTAATCCAGGAATAGAACAATCAGAACTGGTAACAAAAGGATAACTCCCATAATCAATACTCAGCATATGTCCCTGAGCTCCTTCAAGCAAAATCTTCATTCCATCTGCCACAGCTTCTCGCACCATAGCATCAACATCACTAACAAGAGGTTCCAGCCTCTTCCCGTACTCAGAATATCTCTCGATAATAGCATCAACATCAAATATTGATTTCTGGTCAAAGAAAATTCCTCTTTCTAAATGATCGTGCTGCATAATCTTTCTTAAAACATTTCTATCAACTCTATCAAGCAAAACTAACTTATCTTTCAAATTTT
>JAHIEM010000093.1 GCA_018901625.1 Nanobdellota archaeon | reverse complement strand
TCTACCTTGCACTTCCACGGGCACGGCCCCCCGCAGTCTATTCCCCCTTCATCCTGATTCATAATTCCATCCGAGCACGTCGGGCAGGAAGAACACGGCCCCCCGCAGTCAACAAGCAGCTCACACGAGTTGTCATGGCAGTTCTTTACTCCATCTTTGCAGCTCGGACTTTCTGAATAATAACACTCCTGAACAAGAGAAGGCCGGTTCAGCGTGCGGTTGCAACTACTCGCATCAAAACAATTTCGTGTCTGAAACCCGCACACCTCATCAACCCAGTAGTTATTCTTGCATCTCTCCTTAATATCCCTATAATCCCCCCCCGCTAACAACCCAAACACTCGGGATTTTTCAGCATTCTGGCAGACATTCCAGTTGCCACAAGCCCACTTTTCAGTACATCCCCCCCATCCTCCGCCTCCGCCGCCTCCAGGAAGCGCAGCAGGACAGCTGACACGAGTAACATTTATGCTCCACTCAATAGAATCATTCAGCAGTCCATCTGTTATCTCTGCCTTGACAGTATGAACTCCAGAAATGCCACAGCCAAAACTATACCTAAATTCATCAAAACTGCTTCCAGAATCATATTCCTCAAAAGAGCCATCAACATACCAATAACTATCCGGAATTGTCCCGTCAGCATCATATTTTGTCAGATTAAAATAAAGGATGTCGGTTCCGTCAGCAACCAATGCGGGATTAAGAGGATAATACGAAATAATAGTGGGATTTCTATTCTCATTCGTGACCGTAACTGAAAAATTCTGGCACACTTCTATAAAACTTCCGTCCTGTCCGCATAGGCTGATATTGGGATGTACATTCTGCAACCCTCTGTCCCGGACGCATAAGCTGAGATTGTAAACCCCTGTCTGGCTCTCATTCGCTGTAAAATTTATCACGCCAGTAGAGGTTATATTAAACAGATTTACAGAACTAATAAAAGTCAGATTAAAAGTTAAGTTTCCTGAACTCTGGCTTCCATCCTCAGCATCGCTCACGCCAACCTGCTTGTAAAAAGTACTGTTCTCCCCCCTAGTCCATACAGTTCTTGCCCCTATGTTTTCAGCAACAGGCGCATGATTAATCTCTATCACGCTTATATTGGCATTTTTTGAATCAGAATACTGCCCGTCGCTCGCCTCAATTATCTGTGAATGATTTCCCACAAACTGTTTAGTCAGCCTGGTGGAAAAAAGCTCCCACCTTCTTGTCGTATCATTTATAACTGATGAAAGAGCAACATGAAAAACATCCTTCGGATTGTTATCAACCGTAAAATCAGGGCTGGAAACATCCTCATCATTATCAGAAACATTGAAGTAATAGTGCAGCGCAGAATCCTCGCAGATATAAATTTGCGAAGGAATAGTTATGTAAGGCGCGGAGTTTGGAACATAAACAAAAAAAGTAACATTCCTGCCAGCTGTCCGCCCAGAACCCGTGTCATCAGCGTAAACACTCAAAAAGTTGCTCCACCTCACAGCATCAAAAGTTGTATTCGGAGTAAATGCAACATTATTATAAACTACAGAATTATGCCTCAAATCAGTCAGCGTATATCTCCATAAAGTAGCATTAAAGTCCGCAGAAACATTTAATCCAAGAGTATAAACATCTCCGATGCTAAAATTATAAGTTATATTCTGAGGGCTGTCAATGCTAATCCCTAACCCCCCCGGAAGAGTAATCATAACCCTGGAAATAGAAGTCATTGATTTTATAATAAAGTCTCCAAGTCCAATAAATCTTCCAGTTATTGAAGAAACCTCTGGCCACACGAGAATCACTAACAAGCATAGATTAAGAAATATGAATGCCACCAAAAATACAACCACTACCTTTCTTCCTCTTCTGCCCATATATCTGATTATTAACTGCTCCTTAAATATTTAATGTTATGTCAGAAATGAAAACAGTAAAATCTACTACTACACCATAAATGGTGCAGTTTTCATTTCTGAGCATCCTAACCAAAAAATTCCTTCGTCAGGAATTTTAGGGCCCCGAAAATTTGCATTTTCGCGGAAACAAGGGGCTTTACAAACCACGCCATTTATGGTGCGGTGCCCCATTGTTTTTTTGATTCTGCATTGCCAAGAAACCAGGACCTTCTAACCTCTATAACTATCTTCCCGTCATAAACCCCCAATTCTGCATTTCTAGGAGCATAAACACTAAATCCAACCTTTTTTGTCTCATTCCTGCCCAGTACAAAATTCTCCTCAAATCCAGATAGCAGCTTGCTTATATTTCCCACAGAATAAATTCTTATCCTTACGCTTTTATTATAACTATTCTCAATAAAAACCTCTCGCGACGCGCTTCCTCCCGGAAGAATTTCTCCAAATATCAAAGCAGAATTATTTAGGTCAAAGCCGTTTCTCTCAGAAACAACAGCCCTAGCATAAAACTCCTTCGTTTCAAGCAAAGAAAAAACACCAGCTAATTTGCACGCAAACATTCCAATCAGAACAAGCATTCCAATCATAATAATAATCAGGATTCCTGCCAAAATCCTATTTCTTTTTTGTTTTGCCTTCTGTTTTCCCATGCTTTTTCTTCCACCTCAAAATAAAGAATATCCCGGCAGATATGACAACAACAATAACCGCGAAAACAAGTATTATAATTGTAAGGTTTTTCTCTTTATACACAACTATCTCAACCTCCCTGCTGCTGGTTTTATCTTCGTAATACAAGGTTATATTTGCATCATAACTCCCTGCATCAGCGCTCTCTGCATTAAGATACCCGGAAATAGTAGATTTCTGCCACATCTCCAGTGTTGACGGAGAAGTCTTGAAATAATCAAGCATCTTTCCCTCTCTGCTCACATTAACAGATGCGTATATTGAATTTATTTTTGAATTCCATAAGCTCTCTATTTCAATATCAAACTTGTTTATTTTGCCTTTTTTAAACATGGAAGTCCAGTTTACAACAGCCACTGAAAGTGTTCCTATTCTGAATGTTGAATTTGCTTTGACAATTTCGCTTCCTCCATAATTAACAGATGCAAAAACAGAATACACTCCTGGCTTGTAGTTTTTAGTGTTTATCTGTGTCTCAAATTTTTCTTTTGTCTGAGTTTTTATCTCTCTTAGCCCAAGGTTCATTGAATCTATCGTAGTGTTATCATAATTATAAATCTCAAGAACAGGATTCACAAAAATATCCTCCTTTCCAAGATTGCTTGCCTCAAGAGTTACAGGAACACTCTCTCCCTCATTAACATCTTTTGCCGCAAGAGAAATTTCAGCATACTTCCCGGGATACGGAACATAAATCGCGATTAACGCCCCAATAACAATCCGTGTCCCAACTCCGCCAGAATTATCATTTACCTCCTCTACTCTTATATAAAGCCTGTTTTTTCCCGGCTTATCTGCCTGACTAGGCAAATTAACATATGCTGTAAATCCTCCTGCCCCAGTCATCTCTGTTTTGTCAAAATGCACATATTCTGCAAAATCTCCCTTAGCATAAACCTTTAGTTTCTGGTCAGGAGCCGCTCCTAAAGCGCCAAAATTAACAGAAAAATTATAGCTAGGTTGAAAGTTTATCTCAACCAGAGCAGGAGTCAAGCCAAGAGTAGCATCAACATTCCTGACATAAAAACCAAATAACAACAAAAAAGCAATGCAAAAAACAACCCCTCTTTTTAATATCATGCTCCTTCTAAATTTCAGGAATTTATAAACCTAACGCCCAAATGATACTGTATACTTAACGTGAGTTAAGTTTATATAGTAAAACATCTCCTTCTTTAATGAAGGAGGTGATAATATGAAATGTCCTAAATGCAAAGGCAAAAATATCATAAAAAGAGGCAAGAGATATAACAAAACCAACACAAAACAGCTTTATCAATGCATGAAATGTAATCTAACTTTTATGAAGCATGATGGATTTGAAAGAATGAGGCACAATAAAAAAATTATCTCAAGAGCCATCCACATGCATAATGAGGGATTGTCTCTTTTCCAGGTTCAAGACCATTTATGGCAGCATGATGGAATCAAAGTCACAAGAAAAACAATTTCAGACTGGACAAAAAAGTATTCTGTTTTTTTAAAATAGGATACATAAAATTGTTAAGCCAGAAATAAAAGGAAGCATCCATTATGATGAAAAATATGTTAAGGCAAGGAAGAAAGATAATTATGATTTGAATGCTATTGACAGCGAAACAAATTATGTTTTAGCCCATTTATTCGTCGATAAAAGAACCAAACAGAAATGCTATGAATTCCTGAAGCAAATAAAAACTTCATGTTATGAGCAGATAATTGAAAAGTTTAATCAGGAAAAGCATAAGAAAGTTGAGGACAGAGATTTAATAAAATTTGTATGTGACAAATTTGCAAATTACAAGTCTGCTTTCAGCAGAAACTTTTACAGAATCGCAAATTTGTCTTTTGGAGTTCCAATTGCATGCAAAAAATATAATCTTGAACATAACAATAATCCAATTGAAAGATACAATGGAAAAACAAGCGACAGGATAAAAAATATCAGAAGTGGTTTTGGGAGTTTTGAAGGCGCAAGATGTTTTATGGATTTGAGGAGGGTTATTCACAATTTTATTAATCCCAACCAACAACTGAAAGGAAAAACTCCTGCTGAAATGGCGGAGATAATTTTACCTTTAGGAAGAGATAAGATTCTGGGATTGGTGAGATATTTGGCTAACAAGGAAAACGACGATTAGTATACAGTATCCGCCCAAATTCCTGTTTATAAATTCTTAACCCAAAAATTGATTATCAACTGCTTAAAACATTTAATCAGATTAAACTGCGAATTCAAGATAATTTAGATTATTCATACCTTCCTAAACTCAAAAAAATTAATTGCAATCCTCGTTCTGATTTATTATCAGGATGTTGCAGATTTCATTTATCCCCTTAACGATTTATCCCATCAATCCAATCTCCTGAGCACTGCCACAGCCCAATAATACCTTCATCCCCCGCCCCAAAACCCCATTTCTCCCAGAAAAAATTCTTATCCTGCAGGATCTGCAGTTACAGTAATCATATCTGACTGTGCTCCAGTAAGAGTAGCCAATTTTGGAATCACTAACTTTATGTCAAGATAAATCTCATTCGCAGCCAAGAGTGTCCCAAACTGCGCGCAAAACTTTCCTGGCACCGCCGTCGAATTAACATTTCTCCATGTATTCATTACCTCTGTGCCCCCATTGCAGCTCCCAACATCCTTATTTGAAACATTCCACTGATACGCCTGATCTCCAGCACTCCCTCCGAAAAAAGTAGCAGCTGTCTTCCCAGCCCCAAGTGTCAATGAAGCATTAACATTTCCAATATTCGCTATAACTATCGCAGTAGGAGTAGTTGTCCAATTTCCCCGCAAAACTGTCGCAGTAAGTGCCCCGTTAGTATTTAGGCTTGCATTTTCTTGCCCAGCATTAATTGTTCCTGCCCCCCAGTTTATAGTATCTGTAGTAAGATTTATAGTTATCTGAGTTGAAACAGTCACATTAACATATCCTGATGATGCAAACCCCGTAATTCTATCCTTAATTACCGGGGCGTTTATAAGAATTATCCCAACATTAAGAAGAGACAAAACAACAGCAATCACCGCAACAACAGTTAAAAAATTATTTTCAGCCATTTTCCTGAACCCCCTGAGACGAAGGATTTATTACTATGCTAACCTTCGCGCTCCCGCTGTCAGTTACTTTCTCGCTAGTTCCGTAATTTTTCCCAAAATCAGAATCCACACTAAGAATTACAACAGAAATAATCGATAGAAGAATAGCTATCAAAACCAAAACAACCACTGCTTTTTTTGACACCATCTTTTTATTCAAAATCCTCCAAGATTACTAAGACAAACCTATCCCCTTTATAAACCTTTTGGAATTATTTTTGCAACTCTGCTTCAGATACAAACCTAATCCCCTGCAGCAGGATATTCTGCATCTAAACTAACAACCCCAAGAAGCCACAATTTAATTATTGAATAACCATCTTATCATCTTCACGAATGGATAATTTTGTATGATAATTCGTTCACGCATTTAGCAGAATTTCCTCATTTTAACTTCAAATACCCCTTTCCAGAGCTCTTCCTTTCTTCTTTCTTTCCAGAGCTCTTCCTATTCCTCATCCAGTAAACAAGCCACGAAACATTAATCAAAACCAG
>JAHIEM010000092.1 GCA_018901625.1 Nanobdellota archaeon | reverse complement strand
CAATTAATAATATAATTAAGAAAAACAGAAAATAAAAAACAAAAGATACAATTAACCCTTTAGGTCAGATATTCCAAGCATGATAAAGAGCAAGCCTATCAGGGCGATGAACCAAACAACGCCGCCTTTTAGAAATTCCCAAGCAGCGTGCTTGAAGTTCCAAAAGCTTCCCCATGCTACAGAATACCATGCGAATAGGATTATCCCTATCAGCAGTATCAATCCGATTAATAATTCAAGCCATTTATTCATAGCTTGAACTCGGAATTTGGATTTAAATATCTTTCTGTTGTGTCTTAGAGATTATTTTTGCAGGTTCTTAGAATAAAAATTCATAGAAAGTTTTATAAACTGGATTCAATAATCGTAATTGAATTTTCAATTTGAGAATTTTCAAAGAGAGTAAATGGTTCCAAGAAAGGTTTTTTTTACTAAGGGGGTAGGAAGGCATAAAGAGAGGCTTGCTTCTTTTGAGCTTGCATTGAGAGATGCAGGTATCGAAAAATTCAATCTTGTTTGTGTTTCCAGTATATTTCCGCCTAATTGCAAGATTATAACCCGCGAGAAGGGGCTTTTAGAATTGCACCCTGGCGAGATAGTTCACTGCGTTCTTGCTAGAAACGAGACTAATGAGAACAATCGGCTTATTGTTGCATCTATTGGAAATGCTGTTCCTGCTGATAGCAATACTTATGGATATTTATCTGAACACCATAGTTATGGAGAGACTGATGAGAAGGCAGGGGAATATGCTGAGGACTTGGCTGCTTCGATGCTTGCCACTACTTTAGGAATAGAGTTTGATGCAGAAAAGGCGTGGAGTGAGAGAGAGCAGGAGTATAAGGCTTCAGGAAAGATTATTAGAACACGAAATGTTACCCAGTCTGCACAGGGGAAAGAGGGCTTGTGGACTACTGTAATCTCTGTTGCGGTTTTTGTGGAAAATGGGGCAGAGACAACTGCGAATTTCCCTGGGCAGAATTCACATCCTGCTTCTTCAGAGAATACTGCTAAGCCAGTTGTCTCTGAATTGAAGCTGTAAAATTATTTCTTAGATTTTTGATTAAGATTTAAATAGGCAAATAGTTTCAACAAAACTTAAATAGAAGCAGTGGTTTTATTGAATATGGAGAATGATAAAAAAGAGATGAAGGATATTTCTGAAAAAGCAGACAAGAATCCAGAAGTCCGGGAGATTGAAATTCAGCATAAGATTGACATATTTGACATTCTGAAGATTGTTTCTCCTGGAACCAGTCTGAGAATTGCCCTAGATGATATTCTCAGGGCAGAGAATGGGGCATTGATAGTTGTTATGAATGAGAAGGTTTCTGAGATTCTTGAGGGGGGATTTAGAGTGAATTGCGGTTTTACTCCGCAGAGATTAACTGAGCTGAGCAAGATGGATGGTGCTGTTGTGCTTTCTGAGGATTTAAAGAAGATTCTTTATGCAAATGTGTTGATGATTCCCAGTCCTGAGATTCCTACTGGCGAGACAGGAACTCGGCATAAGGCTGCTGAGAGAGTTGCTAAACAGGCAGGAACTCTTGCTATTGCTGTTTCTGAGAGACGGAAAAAGATTACTTTGTATTACTCTGATATAAATTACGTATTAAGAAATGCTGAAGAAATTTTGAGAAGAGCTACAGAGACTTTGCAGATTTTAGAAAAGCAGAGGGAGATTTATGATGACTTGCTTACTAATCTAAATGTTCTGGAAGTTACAGGGTTAGTGTCTATAAGTGATGTTTGCAATCTTCTTCAGAGAACTGAGATGATAAATAGAGTTGAGGATACTATCAGAAAAAGTATTGTTGAGCTGGGAAGAGACGGGAGTATCATCAAGATGAGATTGAAGGAGCTGACTAGGGGTACTGAGAAGACAGAGCAACTTATCCTAAAGGATTATGTTAACAATCCAGAGAGATTAAGACAGTTAATTTCAGATATTTCGTTTGATGATCTGCTTGATACAGAGGGAATAGCCAAACTCTTGTTTAACAGGAACAGTGATGAATCTACACATCCGAGAGGGCACAGGGTTTTATCCAGGACTAATCTTAGCGAGGGAGATGTAAATTTGATTCTTTCTAATTTTAAGGATTTAAATTCTATTCTTGGCGCGAGTGCTAATGACTTTTCTAAGATTTTTACTAGTGCTGATTTTGCAGCCAGCTTGCAGAAAGAGCTTGCAGTTCTTAGAGAGAATATTATGGTTGGGAAGAAGATATGACTCCAGAATATAAATTATCATAAAGCTAGAATATCTTAAATCTTTATGGCAACAGATGGGGTTAGAGAGAGTTTGGAAAGATTATTCAGAGGTATTAGAGGGATTGAACTTAACTGCGATTCTGCTGAAAATTATGTGGTTAGGTGTAATGGCGGGGATGTTGCTGTAATTCATGATTTGCCTAAAGAGGAGTTTAGGATGGCTTTTGTTTTGGAAAGAAGTGCGGTTAGTAGAGAATCATTAGCGGTCTATGACAAACTAGTTAGAAGGTTGAAATATGAAAATTATCATGTACATAGAGCAAATGATTTAGATGTGTGTCATAGAGTTGTTACTTAATTTTGATTATGTTACTTGGCGGTTTATAGGAGATTTGATTATTATCTTCCTCTTACTAACCCTGCTTGGTGATGGAGAAGTATTATGTTAAAATCAATGTTTCCTTTAATTTCTCTTGAGCGAGCGTTTGAGTATTCTCGCTCTGATTTTCCATACAAAATGTAAGCAGATGTTAGTGGAATTCTTAATGCTTGAGATATATTAAATCCAGCAAGATTCTTTAATTCTGATTCTTTAACTAATCTCATATTTTTATTAAGTTTTTGAGGTATTTAATTATTTGTATTTTAGAAGATATAGCAAAGATTTTAATAATCTTATTATTCTAAGAAAACCATGTTAAGTGAAGCTGAAATCAAATCAATAAGGAATCATTTGGAAAAGGCGCAGAATCCACTATTCTTTTTTGATAATGATGATGATGGTTTGTGCGCATTTCTGCTGTTCAGGAGGTTTATTGAGCGCGGCAAGGGTATTGCTATAAAGAGCTTTCCTGATTTGAATGCTAGTTATGCTAGAAAGATTCATGAACTTAAGCCAGATTACATCTTTATCTTGGACAAGCCAATTGTTTCTGAGGGGTTTCTAAAAGAGGCTCAGGATTTAGGGCTTAGTGTTGTTTGGGTGGACCATCATGATGTTCCGTTTCCAAATCTTGAGCAGTTCTCTGATGTTCATTATTTTAATTCTATGAGGAGTGAGAAACCGAGTTCTGAGCCTGTTACTTACTGGGCTTATAAGATTGCTGGGAAGAAGGAAGATTTGTGGCTTGCTTTAGCTGGATGTATTGGTGATGGATATTTGCCTGAGTTTGCAGAAGAGGCTGAAAAGAAGTATCCTGAGCTCTGGAGAGGTGTTTCCAGTGCTTTTGAGGGGTTGTACTCTACTGGGATTGGGAAGATTGCAAGAATACTCAGCTTTGCTCTAAAAGACAGGACTAGCAATGTTGTGAATATGATGAAAACTATGTTTAAAGCTACTCCTCAGGATGTTCTTCTTGATTCTAAGAAGAATTTGATTCTGGAGAGATTCAGTCAGATTAATTTAAAATACGAGAAGCTTGTTGAGAAAGCTAAACTTAGTGCTGGGAAGGGAAAGCTTGCTTATTTTCAGTATGGGGGAGATTTAAGCATTTCTGCTGAGATTGCTAATGAGTTAAGTTATCTGTTTTCAGACAAGATTGTTGTTGTTGCGTATCTTTCTGGGACTAAGGCAAATTTATCTTTAAGAGGCAAGAACATTAAGGAGATAACTCTGAAGGCTATTGAAGGAATAGAAAATGCCCGCGGCGGGGGGCATAAAGATGCTACTGGGGCTCAGATGAATGTTGAAGATTTGCCTAGATTTAAGGAGAATATTGAGAGATTAATCAAATAACCTGGTTTATTTTTCAAGATGCTTGAGATATAGCATCATTTTTCAATGTGCCCAGACATATATCCTACCTTTTTTATACATAAATTTGGGAAGTTTCACTAACCCAAATTGTTTTACTAATTATTATCTCACAAACATCTTTCACTTTATAGATGAATAGTTTAAAGGAGGAGTAGAATATATTGAGGGTAAGGAGATCCAGGCTGGGTTTACCTTCTTGAATTACCTTAAGAATCCATTTTCGGTTTTGCCTAGGATATATGTCCGCGGGACGGACATATCATTTTTCAATTAGATTTATAAATCTGAGAGTTTAGTATCTCTCATGCGAAAAAGAGGTTTTTCAGACATAATTGCAGTGGTTTTTTTTGTTGTTACAGCTTTGGTGGTTTTTGTTATTTTATATAATTCGTATATGGGATTTGTTAGAAATTCTTCTGGGAAGATGGAAAATCAGTTTTTATCTTTATTAGACAGATTTTTTGCAACAGATTCTACAACAACTCTTGCTGGAGGAGTTATTCATCTAGATGGAACTTATGAGGGGTGTTTTGTTGAACTAGAGATTAATGAAGTAAAGACAGGAGATATTTTAGATGAAACTGGAAATGTGATTGGGGCTGATATTGATTTTAACTTAGAAGGGCAGGAAAATCTATATGGAATTTATTCAGGACAGGTTGATTATTATGATTCTGAAATGCCTGGAGATTATGTGTTAAATACTTATGATTCTTCTGGAAATTTATTATCTAACTATTCTGCTTATTCAGGGAGATTTATTTTTTATGATTCTTTTGATGAGACTACAGGTGAGAGCGGGGGAGGGATTATTGAGACAGAGGAGGCAGTTATTTCTGTTGTAATTCCGTATGATGAGAGAATTGATAATGTGAAGATTGAGAATAATGCAGAGGAATTTAATTTAGGTGTTAATGCAGGTAATTTTGCTTGTGAGAGAATTTGCAAGATTGGCGGGGAGGAAATTTCTGAAGAAGATAGCT
>JAHIEM010000091.1 GCA_018901625.1 Nanobdellota archaeon | reverse complement strand
TTGAGGGGCCAGAATATTGTATTTCCAGCATTAGTAAATTAAGGTATGGAATAGAATAAAATCAGAAAATAGAATCCTGAGGTTTAAAGCCTTATAATCCTCAAATTCGCTATTTTTAGGTATTTAGGCATCCTCAAAATCCTAGAAGAGCCAAAAAAATGATTGTCAAGGAATTGTTCTATTGCTTCTTTCATCTCTTCTGTTGTTGAATAATGCACTGAGTTTGTGACGTTCGCACGCGTTATTTTCCAACAGGTTTCTATTGCGTTAAGTTCTGGACTATATGGGGGATAAAATTCAATTTTTATATTCTGGAATTTATCTAGGAAATTCTTTATGCAGTATGTCTTGTGATATCCCGCATTATCAAGAAGAAAAACATAATTTTTCTTCGGAGATAATGTTTCTATAAAATCAGATAAAAACGCTTTGAATGTCAATGAATTTAATGACTCATGCCATTCATAAAATATTTTTGTTCCGTTTATTAATGCGCCAATGAGATTTAATTTTTTGTTGCTCCAAAAAAACACTCCGCGTGGTTTTTCTCCCTTGAAAAACCAAACTCTCCGATATACAGGCACTAATCGAAATCCTACCTCATCGAAGGTAATAAGTTCGTGGTCCATGTATTCCCGTGAAAGTTTTTTTTAAACTCTCGACGGAATTTAGCAACATTTTTAGGATTGTTTTTAATATGAAACGGTCTTGGAGTTATTAATGCAATATCCATTTTTTTAAGTATGCGGCGAACATGCCGCATAGAATAACTTTTGCCAGTTATTTTTTGCAGCAGTTCAGCAACTTTTTTTGAAGAGAAGCCCGCACACTTAGCTGTTAACTCCTCTTCTCTCAAAGTTGAATAAACTTTTTTAAGCTTTCTTTTTGAAAGCATACTTGGTCTTCCACTTCTTGGAAGATCAGACAAACAAGTATTTTTTCTGGAACGAGAAATCCAGTAAGAAACTTTCGATTTGTTTGTTCCTAAAATTGCAGCAATTTCACGGCAAGTTTTATTCTCCTTGGACAGCTTAACAATTAATTCACGTTCTTTTTCTTTACCTGAAATCATAGTATCACCAAAAGCCTATAAGGTGAACTACTATATAAATATTGTCCAAGAACTAAAGTCCTTTACTAAAGGAGTGAAACACATATAGGAATCTTTTTAAAAAAGCCTATAAACCTTTAAAAAAAGCGCGGGCTGAACAGAGTTGAATATAGTGACCATAAAGCAGGGATGTATTTGCGGCAGAGATATTGCTGGGGGGGAAACAATAAAATTTTTATGTGGTTCTTGTAATCTTCTCTATGACCTTAAGATGATAGGATTATATATAGGCAGGTTCCAGCCATTCCACAAAGGCCATCTGGAAGTCGTGAAAAGTGCATTGAAAGAGGCAAAACATCTGATAATAGTCATTGCAGTCCCTTTAAAAAAGATAGACAAGGATCCTTTTTCTGCTGATGAAAGGAAAGAGATGATTGAAAAGGTGCTGAAAGATGAAAGAATATCAAATTTTTCTTTGTACATAGTGCCTGACATCCCTTCTGATGAGGAATATGTTGCCCATATCAGGAACCATGTGCCTAATTTTAATGTAGTCTATGTAGGAGACAACAAGCTCAATGAGAGGCTGTTCAAGGAAGCAGGTTTCAAAGTCATCAATTCCAGAAGATATTATAATATCAGTTCTACAAAAGTAAGAGAGGATATGCTGAAACAGGGAAACGCATGGAAGAAAGTTGTTCCAAATGCAGTTGTTGAGTATATTGAAAGGAAACATTTGGAAAAGAAAGTAAAGGCATAGTGTCTCTGTAAAATAAGTAAGTTCTATTCGTAACCAAACAACAATCACACAATGTTTAAATAGAAGCTATGCTTTCTAAATCTTACCTAAAAAAGGGGTGGGGCGCGTCCCTTATTTTAAATCTGTTCTTAGTTACATATTAGTGATAAGTCGTAAAAATATTGCTAAATATTTATATAATCCTTTTGTGTTTTGGTTTTTTATGAGAGAACTTTCAACAAAAATTAGTTCCGGTTATGCTAAAGGTATTACTAATCCTAATACATTCAGAGATGTGATGACCTCCTCCCCACACTAAAGTGCGGGGTATCCTGTTAAGAACTAGGCAAATATGACGGAGTGGTGTTCTGCCTGTTTTTCAACATAATTTACGGCTGTTTGTAAATCGCTGTATCCCGTTGA
>JAHIEM010000090.1 GCA_018901625.1 Nanobdellota archaeon | reverse complement strand
TCCCAGGTAAAATCTTCATCAACTCTTCCAAAATGCCCGTAAGCAGCAGTTTTTCTGTAAATCGGCCTTCTTAAATTCAAATTTTCTATAATTGCCCTTGGCCTCATATCAAAATTCTTCATAACTAATTCCTGAATCTTCTCTTCAGGAACTTTCTCAGTTCCAAAACAATCAACATGAACACTAGTTGGCTTAGCAACCCCGATTGCATAACTTATTTGTATTTCACACTTCTCAGCCAAACCTGCAGCAACAATATTTTTAGCAACATATCTTGCCATGTAAGCCCCGCTCCTGTCTACTTTTGAAGGATCTTTCCCACTAAAACACCCGCCCCCATGCCTTCCAATTCCACCATAACTATCAACTATGATTTTTCTCCCAGTAACTCCTGTATCTCCCTCAGGCCCCCCAATAACAAATCTCCCAGTAGCATTAATATGAATCTTTGTTTCATTGTCTAACATTCCCCCGCAAATCGGAGCAATAACCTTCTCAAAAATCTCTTTTCTCAAATCATCCTCACACATCTCACAAGTATGCTGTTGCGCAATAACAACTGCCTCAATTCTTTTCGGCTTTCCATCCTCATATTCAACAGTTACTTGTGACTTTCCATCAGGCCCAATATTTCTTATTCTCCCCTGTTTTCTCGCCTCAGCGAGTGTTCTAGTTAATCTATGAGCAAGCATTATAGGCAGGGGCATTAATTCAGGAGTTTCATTGCAAGCAAAACCATACATCATTCCCTGATCACCAGCACCCTGCTCTTTATTCTCCCCCTCATTAACTCCTTGAGAAATATCCGCACTCTGCCCATGAACAGAAACCCAGACACCAGCATCCTCAGAATCAATTCCAAACCTAGGGTCAGTGTATCCTATCTCTTTCAAAACCCTTCTAGCAATTCCAGCAATATCTGCATAACCCCTAGTTGTAATCTCCCCAGCAACATGAACAGAGCCAGTAGTAACAAGAGTTTCAACAGCAACTCTCGAGTAAGGGTCTTGCACAATTAGATTATCAAGAATAGCATCAGAAATCTGGTCGCAAACCTTGTCAGGATGCCCTTCAGTCACACTCTCAGAAGTTAAAAAATAATTTTGCATCTTATCTATTCTTCCCGCCAACCCCCAATAGATGATCATAATACTCATGAGTTTGCTCGTCCAATTCTCTTCCATCTGTGTCTATACGAGCTACACAAATATGATATGCTCCGCCCCTATAATCAACTGTCAATCTTAAGCCCCTCTTAGCAAGCGGATGATTAACATTCATAACAAAATCGCCATCAGGTAAACTTAAACTCAAATCTTTCGCCATGTCTCTCTAATTAAAAATTCCTATTTAAAACATCTTGCCACTAAATATTCCTATAGGAATATTTATATACTACTTTATTCTAGTAAAAATATGCTCTTTCCAGACACAAACACAATAAAACACAAACGAGCCGAGTTAAATATAACTCAAAAGCAGCTGTCTCAAGCATCAGGAGTTTCCCAATCACTAATAGCAAAAATAGAATCAAAAAAAGTATCTCCTTCCTACGAGATAATCAAGAGAATCTTTGAAACATTTGAAAGATTAGAACACAAAAAAGAAGATCTCTGTGTTAAGCTTCTAGGCAAGAAATTAATTTCAATAAACTCTAAAGCGAAGGTATCCCAGGCTGCCGAGACTATGAAAAAACACGCAATCTCCCAGCTCCCAGTAATTGACAACAACAGACTAGTAGGAACAATCTCAGAATCAACAATTTATAATAAAATCCTAGAAGGCGGAGACAAAACCAATCTTCTTAGTCAGCACGTAAAAACAGTGATGGAAGACCCCCTGCCAACAATTTCAGCCCAGACACCTAAATCAGTAGCAATGCCTCTTCTAAAAACAAACTCAGCCATACTTTTAACAGAAAGAGATAAAATTATTGGAATTCTCACAAAAGAAGACTTTATAGCAAAATCTTAATCATCCTTCTCAACTTCTCCATCCTTCAGCCCCTTCTCAGTCAAAAAGAAAACAGTCTCATTCTCAGGCAGGTTAGGAGCATCAATCATCTTAGCAACTCTAGAATTTTTCTTGCCTCTTCTCAGATAGATACGATAAGTGGAAGCATGCCCCACAATATTCCCCCCAACAGGAGTTGTGGGATCTCCAAACATCATTGCAGGATTAGCCATAACCTGATTAGTCACATAAACAGCTAAATTGCACTGTTCAGCAAGTTTCATTAAATTATGAAGATACTTATTCAATTTCTGCTGCCTATCAGCCAGCTGTCCCCTTCCAGCATACTCCGCCCTAAAATGCGCAGTAAGTGAATCAATTACAACAAGCCTTATTGGCTCCCCATTCTTAACCATCTCTGTAATCTTGTCTAATAATAAAATTTGATGGTCAGAATTAAAAGCCCTGGCAACAAAAATATTTTTCAAAACTTTTTCAGGCACAGCCCCAATTCCCTCAGCAATCTGCTTGATTCTGTCAGGTCTGAATGTTGCCTCTGTATCAATAAAAACAGCCTTAGCATTTGCTCCCCCCTTATCAACAGGCAGTTGAACATGAACAGCAAGTGATAATCCAATTTGAGTCTTCCCGCTGCCATACGCTCCAAAGACCTCGGTTATTGCCTTAGTCTCAATTCCCCTTCCCCCTAAAAGATTATCTAAATTCTTGCTCCCAGTTGTAATCCCAAAAACCTCTTTTCTCTTTTCAGCAAACTCCTCTCCAGTCTGAAATCCTAAGTCCATCATCTTCCTCGCAGCCTGAATCACTTTCCTCGCAACAGCCTCGCCAACACCAGCCATCTCACTCAAATCACTAGGCGAAAGCACAGCAACACCCATTAAATCATAGATTCCTGCAGCCTCTAATTTGCTAGCAACAGCAGGCCCTATTCCAGGTAAATCAGTAATCTTAACTTCCTTCTTCTCTTCTTTTTCCTCTTTCTCTTTTTCTTTTGCCATCTTGAGTTTGTTAAAACGAAAGAGCCAGAAAATTAATAATTTTCTGGATTTCAGAAACACTTCTTGTTTCTGAATACTCGTTCTTGAGTCTAAAACTCTAAGAGACTATATAAGCTTTATTTCAATCCATCACATATATCCCTCAGAAATTTACATCTGGCTGATTAGCAAAACAAACATCAGCAAATCAACTACTATTAAAACAATAAAGAAACTAGTCTCCATCCTGCTCCCAGTAGTAATATGCCACGAACTAGTCTTTCTCCAAGGCCAGAAAGGCATAATTCCATCTTTAGTAAAAGAATCAAGGAATAAATGAAACCCATATCCTAAGAAAAATGGCAGCACCAGCAATGGCCATGAATATGAAAGGAAAAAACTCACAACAATACAGAAAGTAAACGAGTGAAATATCCCCCTATGCTTGACAAAAAACTGCAAAGGTCGCAAAAACCACTTCTTTCCAATAGTGGAAAACCCTGTGTCAATATCAGGAATAACAGTGGAAACAAGAAGAACAGCTAAGAAAAGAATCTTATTAGAAACCTGGCCAAAAAACATAATTGCAACTAGCACAGACATGGCTAAATGCGTTTTAATCATCATCTTCTAATATTAAGTTGAATAACCTTTAGATTTATAATTTTGTTTAATTATTTATTAATTTAATTTATCAAATTTAATAATATCCCAAATAACGAGATCATAATTGCAATAAATCCTGTTCCAATAGCTAAAAACTGCATGATTCTTAGAATTATCTCCTCTTCTTTCTTGCTCATTTTTTCACCTCTCAAGTTAAAAAATAAAGAAGATTATAAACTTTTTCATTGGGGGGATATTCTAAGTTATCTCCTCTTCCCAGAGCTCCCCAAAGCAGTATCTTCATTGCTGAATAGAATTAGCCTTCTCAAGTTCAGAAATCAGATTATCCAGATTTAAGTCCTCCACAGAACTTATAAAAAGCTCCTGGTTATTGAAAAACTTATTCTGCCTCACAGTCCCAGAAAAAGCCATCTCCCTGCCTAGAATCTTTTCTCTCTCTAAGACAAAATTCTCCTGAACACTAAAGCCAACACTATCAATCTGCTCAGAAAACAGCACAGCCCTCATATTTTCAGTGCCATCATCAAGAACAACATTTAACAGCGCTCTCTTCTGCGGAACAACCCTCCCGTGTTTCTCGCACACACTCCCCTCAGCATCTGCAACAGCTCTCCCAGAACACTCAGGACAAACATCAAAAAACCTCGGCTCAAATGCCTGAACCACAAATGCCCTGAGTCTAACAGCATCTCCTGGTTTAATATCAGCAAGCTTCTTCTCAGAAAAACTCCTCTCCGTCTTAACATTCTCTAGTTTCTCACTGCTAATCTTAATATCTGCAAACCCAGATAACTGAACCTCTGAATTCCTGATATTCCCGTTATTAATCTCAATAACATCTCCCTCCTTCAGCTCCCCATTTTCAATAAGCTTGATGTGGTTTGCATCCCACAAAACAACTCGAACACTCGCAGTCTCATCAGCAACAATCATGCTCCCAATCTTCCCCTCCCTATTCTCTTTCTTGTACTCTCTAACAGGAAATAACTTGATAATCTTCCCAGTGATATTAGCTCTCTTTGCGCCCTCCAGCTCATTAATTTTGCTCTTCTGCTTCTCAAAATTAATTCCTAGCTCAGCAGCAACAATCTGAGCAGCCCCCTCTTTAGAAACCAGCCCAGAAAGCTTAGCTCGTTTAGCCTCTATCTTCCTCTCAATCTCCTCTCTAGCTAACCCAGAAGCACGGGATATTCTCTCCAAAAGCTGATCATAACTTGCTTGCATGAACTATTTCACGAGTCTATCGTTCCTCTTTTTCATTTTTTCTTTCCCCTTTCTTTTTATTCTAAAGCTTACAAAAACCGCGAGTTTATAAGCATTATTGTCATATCTAACTGTAATCAAACCACACAAAATTAGCACACCCAACTATAATAACCTTTAAAAACAGACTCTTCTTATGTCAAGCATGGCTATAAAAACTAAATTAGGAAAGGTCTTGGAAAACATAGGTTTTCTAAGTCTTGGCAGAAACTCGGGAAAGTTAGCCAAGAAAACCCTGGGTTGTCAGGCATGGCAGTTGTAGCAATTAAAATCAAGATTATGCCCGAATCACTAGACGTGTCTCTGGAAGAACTGCAGAAAAAAGCAGAAGAAAAAGCTAGCAAGATGGGGGCAATGAATATCTCATTTACAGAAGAAAATGTAGCTTTCGGACTAAAAGCACTGGTAATTCAGCTGGCATACCCAGAAGAAAAAGATACAAACGCCTTAGAAACAGAATTATCTGAAATGGAAGGTGTCTCATCAAGCCAGATAATTGACTACAGACGAGCGTTTGGGTAATAGTACATAGTCTAAATAATTAAGTTACACGAACACGAGGAGAGCTTTCGGTTAATTTAAATAATCCAGATTTCTATAATTGATTATGGCACTAACAGAAGAGCAGATAAACTCTATTAAAGCCCAGATGTTAAAACAAATAGAATCCTGGCCAAAAGAGCAGCAGGAACAAGCTATTTCTCAGCTAGATTCAATGTCCCCAGAAGAATTTGAAGAATTTGTCCAAAAAAACAATATTGTTCGTGAAGATTCCAGCCAAAACCAAGAACCTGAAAAACAAGAATGCATATTCTGCTCAATTCTTCAGGGCAAAGTTCCTGCATATAAAATAGATGAAAACACAAGTTCTCTAGCAATACTAGAAATAAACCCCCTAAGTTCAGGACATAGCATTATAATCTCAAAAAACCATAACAAACTATCAAACTCTGCATTCTCACTAGCTAACAAAGTTGCAAAAAGAATAAAGAGAAAGCTAAAAGCAAGTGAAGTTAAAATAGAAAATGCAAATATTCTCGGGCACAGTCTAATAGAAGTCATCCCAATGTACAAAGGGCAAGAATTAAAGAAGAAAAAAGCAGAAGAAAAAGAGCTAATCTTGCTTCAAGACAAGATAAAAGCAAAGCCAAAGCCAAAAAGGCAGAAGAAAATCCAAAGTCAAGTTCCAATAAGCAGTCTCCCAAAAGCCCCAAGGCGAGTTCCTTAGGCAAATCTCAGCAGCACCCCAGAATAAACAAGATAGACTAATATTAAAAAAGCTATTAAAAAACCAGGCACAAACGGAATCCCAACTCTTATCTTCACTCTTCTGCCATACTTTCTCAGAATTTTCAGTTCTTCAGAAGATAAACCTTCCCAATACGGCTTAACTATTTTCTTGCCTATTCTAACTTTTTCATAAATCCAGTCCCCCTCAGCCAGTTGATTTGTTCTAATCTCTTTAATCATGCACGAATTTTCAATAGCCTTTCCGTAAACATATAGAACAGGAAGTAGAAATATAATCACAGGAAAGAGCAGGAAAACAATATCCCTCATAAAAATAGGAAGAATAATAAAAATTATAGCCACAATAGATAGCAACAAAGTAAACTTCTGATATTTTCTAAGCTGTTTAGAAAATTCTATAGAAAAACTCTTCCTGTTTCCAAGAACAAGAAAGAAACTATAAATTAGCCCATAAACACTTCCTGCAAACAACAAGAGCACTATAAACCCCCCAAATATAATCAGATTATAAACCAATGAAGCAGATAATGGCAATACTACCCCTAATCCAAATAAGAGTTTTGCATCACCACCTGCAAACACTCTTGCATAATATAAAGCGTATCCTAAAATAACAAATACAAACAATCCTAAAACTCCATAAACAAATATCCAGATATTTGAATTGTAAGCTGCAGAAAAAGCCCTGTAAGCAAGGGCAGTAATAATCAGTGAAAAACTCAGCCAGTTCCACACCTCTCTTTTTCTCAAATCCTGGATACTTGCCACTAGCACCCATGCAAACCCAATAAGAATCAAAAAAATATCCATCTTTAGCTATACTTATTTTTTGTTTATCTCCATTGCTCTCTGACTCCCGCCCTTCTTGTAAGGAAAAAGCTTTCTTCGCTTCTTCTTATCTTTCTTCTTGCTCCTTCCCCCATAATTTCCATATTCGTCCGACATTTTACAATTTGCTGCTTTTCATTTTATATTTTGAATTGTGAAATGGAGCAGACATTTTACAATTTGCTGCTTTTCATTTTATATTTTGAATTGTGAAATGGAGCAGACATTTTACAATTTGCTGCTTTTCATTTTATATTTTGAATTGTGAAATGGAGCAGACAT
>JAHIEM010000089.1 GCA_018901625.1 Nanobdellota archaeon | reverse complement strand
TCTAAGATTTTTAGATTTTCTAATTTGCTTGCTATTATGTCAGAAATTAAAACCTCATTATTTATAATGGGGTCGTAAACTTACTGCTTTTAATTTCTGAGCATCCTAAAAACAAGGGGCTTTACAAACCGCATCTTTCAAGATGCGGTGCCCCATTGTTTTTTTGATGATACTTTCTGGTTAATTCCTCTGCAACCAATTGCCAATTTGTTTTTCCTCTATAAATGCCTTGCTGGTGAATAAACTCATGCAATAAAGATGATTCATAAAGAGTTTGTTTTTCTGAATCAGTCCAAGGAGTTTCGCCTCTTGCGAATGCACTTCTCCTTCCAATCTCCAATCTTTGTTCAGTGGTTAAACCACAAACACCAATTTTTAATGTCAGAAAAATAAACTACAACCTTCAGGTCGTAGTGGCGCATTGTTTTTTGATTCTGCCTTAGGAATTAATCATTCGTATTCTTCGATTTCAAATGGAACGTAACGATATCATAGCCAAATAAGCGATATTAAATTAAACAATCTACTAAAACAATAAATCCCTCGGTTTTGAATAATTAACTTATGAAAAAAGTATCTGCCTCTTTAAGTAACAATGCCGCAAAATAGGATGTTTTATAAATCATAATTTCTTTCCTAATGAATAGAAAAATGAATAAAGAGGAGATTGACGCGGTTCTTGAACCATCGAAAATAGCTTTTCTTGGAAACTTCCCGCCGTGCGAGTGCGGGATTGCAACTTTTACTCAGGATCTTGTTTCTGCTATGAACAAAAGATTTAATCCAAAATTAAAATCAAGAGTCATAGCCCTGAATGATAATTCTACAGTTTACAATTATGATAAAAAAGTGATAATGGAGATAAACCGGGAGGATATAGAAGATTTTATCAACAAAGCCAAGGAGATAAATCAAAATGATAATATCAATCTTGTCTGCATACAGCATGAATTCGGAATCTTTGGAGGAGAGTTTGGAAGTTATCTAATCCCGTTTTTGGAAACAATTGAAAAGCCGGTTGTAACTACCTTTCACAGCGTTCTCGCATCCCCAGACCTAGTCCGGAAAAGAATTGTGAGATTTATCTGCGAAAAAAGCGCTGCGATAATTGTTATGGCAAGCAGGGCAATTGACATTCTTCATGATGATTATGGTGTTAGCAGAGAGAAGATTCATCTGGTTTTTCACGGAATTCCTTTAGCGCCATTCAGGAACAGCGCGCGCTACAAGAAGAATCTAAGGCTGAATAACAAAACAGTTATTTCCACATTCGGATTATTAAGTCCGGGAAAAGGGATTGAATATATGATAAGAGCTCTCCCAAAATTAGTAAAGAAATATCCGGATTTATTATACCTCATAATTGGAGAGACTCATCCTAAAGTCAGGAGAAAAGATGGTGAGAGCTACAGAAACCGCCTTATGGAAGAAGTTGAAAATCTTGGCCTAAAAAATCATGTTAAATTCTGCAACAAGTATCTGAGCCTGAAGGAGATAATTGAATATCTTCTTGCAAGCGATATCTATGTCTGCACAAATCTAGATCCTAATCAGATTGTAAGCGGAACTCTGTCATACGCGCTTGGCTGCGGAAAGGCAGTTATATCAACGCCTGTAGAGTATGCCAAAGAGGTGCTTGCTGAAGAGAGAGGACTGCTAGTTAAATTGAAAGATCCGCACTCATTTCAGGAAGCTGTTGACAAAATTCTTTCTGACAGGGAATTCAAGGAAAAAATTGAAAATAACGCTTATAACTACAGTAGAAAAATGATTTGGCCCATGGTTGCTTCTAAATATCTTGAGGTTTTTAACAATGTAGTTAAGCTAAGAGAGGAAGTGACTGACAAATACCCTTCAATAACGCTTAAGCATCTGAAGAAACTCACTGATGAATACGGATGTATTCAATTCTCAAAGAGTTCAATGCCAGACAAAAGTTCTGGGTACACTTTAGATGATAATGCGAGAGCGCTGATTGCTTCTGTATTTCACAAAAATCTTTTCAAGTCATCAAATTCTGCAGAACTCAGCAAGATATATCTCAATTTTCTGGAAAGAGCCCAGGAAGAGAACGGGAATTTTAAGAATAATTTTATGAATGAAAATGAGTCACTTAAGCCCTATAGTGAAGACGCATTTGGGAGAGCAATCTGGGCTCTTGGATGCTTCATTGAGAAAGAAAAAGATGAAGAACTGGCTGGCAAGGCAATGAAAATCTTTGGCAAGTCAGAAAAATTAATTAGCGAACTGAACTCCCCCCGGGCAAAAGCATTTGCAGCTATTGGTATTTCCCACTATCTCAAAAAAAATAGCGATAGTGGAAGAATAATCGAACTGGTTAGATTAGCTGACTTTCTTGTGAAGGAATACGAGGAAAACTCTTCAAGAGGCTGGAAATGGTTTGAGGACAAGCTTACCTATTCAAATTCGAGCCTGTCAGAAGCCCTATTCCTTGCCCATGAAGTCACTCAAAATAAAAAATATCTGGAAATTGCAGAGGAAAGCCTGACGTTCTTGTCAAGTATTGTTTTTGTCAACGGATATTTATCACCTATTGGTGAAAGCGGATGGTGCAAGAGGAAAGGGGAAAGATCATTTTTTGACCAGCAGCCTCTTGATGCAGCATCAATGGCAGAAACCTGTCTCGAAGCATATAAGATTACAGGAAAGAGAGAATATTACAAAAGAGCAATTTTAGCATTCAACTGGTTTTTAGGAAAGAATCACCTTAATCAGATGATGTATGATGAGACAACCGGGGGGTGTTATGACGGTCTCTCTAGGAGTAATGTTAATGTTAACCAGGGAGCAGAATCCACAATTACGTATCTGACGACAAGATTGATACTCGAAGAATTTAAGAGGAACGTCAAAGAACCGCTCGGTGTATAGCGAAGAAGATTTACAATCAACTTATCAATTGAATGATAAGGAATCAAAATTACTCTACCTCAAACTCCAACGCTGGAAATATTCTAAAGTAAAGAGTAAGAAGAAAATAGCTTCGAATTAGCCATAAAAATCTATCCTAAGGTTAAGCCTTTCTCCTTAGGATTTAATTAATTGTGGGATGCCTTTAAGTTATTACTTTCTTTGGATAACACCTTCTTAGATATGTTTTTAAATATGCTATTTGTTATAATATAAACAATAAAATGATAGCTGGACAACCTATAAAATTTAGATATTCTGGGCATACAGAAAATGGAGCAAGAGGGAATAAAGCGATTTTTGGAATGTTAACTGCGAGTGATGTACTTTCAGGATTGTTAAGAGATAATCCATCTGAATTTTTAAAAACATATAAGGGTTCTTCTGAACAAGTGAATGATTTTTTAAGGGCTACTATTGGTAATTGGTCACAAAATAGTCATGAAGGAGAGTTTGATAAATGGTATCGAGCTTCTTCCCCAGAAGTAAAAGCATTTTTAAGAGATTTAAAATTAGAGGTTCGACCTATTGAACAAATGGGCGGGCAGTTTTATGTAACAGAAACACATTCATTTGGTGAATTGCCAAAAGATTTGATTTTGCCAGCAGAAGTAAGAAAACAACTTGATGATAACTCACGAAGAATAGACCAAGATAGAGGAGTTCAAGATTTTACTTATGGTGTAATGAGTGTAGCAAATAATGGTTATAAAGAAGCAAAGAACTTTAAGTTAGGGGGTTGGCATTCTTGGGCTACTTTTGGCGGTTTAGTTCTTACTGACTCGAACTATGCCTATGAGGTTATACCAATAACTTCTACAGATTTATTAGGAGGATTACAAGCAGAGATAGATGCCTACGAACCTTTAATTTCTAAAGGAGGATTACAAGGAGCAGTTGAGGCAAGGAAACAATTTTTGTTACAAAAGGTTCATGATAAACTAAAAACATCATCATCACCTGAAGAAATCCTTAAAGTTATTGGTGCTGATAATCGATTCCCTGCTCCCGAAACAGGAGTTTATGTTTTACTACCAAGTGAAGTCGGAGTAAGAAATAAAGGAGAGCCTTTTGCAGTAAAAGCTAACCCTCGATATGACGAAGATAGAATTGCAGGAATTATGGGTGTTTTAACTGCCGAAGAAAGAGGATTTGAAACTTTGAGATTCCAAGCATTAGAAATTCCAGAAAGAGCTTTAGGATACATAGCAACTCCTAGAAATCTTGAAGTTAGACTTTCTTAATTTTTCTTTTACTGATTTGGCTATAGTTTTCACTAATTGATTGAATGGGCGATACCAGAATTGAACTGGTGAATTCTCCGTGTAAACTAATATATCATAAAGCATCCAAATAAAAAGAGCACTTTTGTGATATACTATTTTTCTTGAGTTTTAGCCCATTTTT
>JAHIEM010000088.1 GCA_018901625.1 Nanobdellota archaeon | reverse complement strand
TATATTTTGAATTAATTTTATCTGCTTCTCCCCTAACCAATTTAAATAAGTCTACAAATTTTTCCTTAGAAATTTTTTTTGTTAAAAGATAATCTGGATTTAGTTCAGTCATACTCAGATTCTTGCCAGTAGTATAAAATTTTTTATTAATAATTTTGTCTTTTAATGCCCTACGCCAAAATTCTGTTCCCGGATAAGGTACCGCCTGGAATACCCAAACCGTTCCCATCTCGTTATTTTTTATGAATTCTAAAGTTTTAATAATATCTTTTTCTTCTTCATCTGGAGAACCAATTATGAAAAATCCACGCATTTTTAATCCATTTTTGTTACAAATTCTAACTGCATCAGCATTTTGTTTTACAGTAACATTTCCTCCCTTCAAATATTTCAACATCTTTTCAGAACCAGATTCAAAGCCAAAACTAACAGTGGTAACATTCAGTTTTTTGAATAAATCTGCCTTTTCTTCATCAAATAAATTTGCTCTTGCCATAACCTCAAATGTTGCCTTTCCTAAAAGTTTCCTTTTTTTCATGAGGTCAATTATTTTTTTTATCCTTTCCTTAGAGACTGAAAAAAGATCATCATTGACAATAAAATGGTCTACCTTATATTTTTTTATCCACAATTCAATCTCATCAACAACTCTTTTTTCAGAGTGCCATCTAACTGTTTTCCAATATGCCTGAGAGCAACAGAAAGTACAGTTATACGGGCATCCTCTCGAAGTCATTAAATAGCTCCTTATCCCCATTAATCGCGTTGTCGCTGGTCCAGGCAATAACATCTCCTTGAGGTTTATTAAATCAAATGCCGGAAAGGGTATTTCATCTAAATTTTTTATTTGTTCTCTTGTCCCTGTTAAAAATAGTTTTCCATTATCATTAATAGCCAAGCCATTAATTTTCTTTAGGTTTTCTATTTTTAGTCTTTTATCTTTTTCTATCTGCCTCACTAATTCAGAAAAAGTTTTTTCCCCTTCCCCCACTACCCCTATATCAAATACCGTTTCTAACAAATTATTGGGCGCCATAGTAATATGAACTCCACCCAAAACCATGACAGAATTTATTCTTTCATCCTTTATTCTTTCAGCTAATTTTTTTGCAGAGAAGAATTCGTTGCTCATGGCACTAATCCCGATAATATCTGGAGAAAACTTTTTTATTTCATTTATATAGTCTTTATTTATTATTTTGATCACTACATCTTTCACTTCTTTTCTTAAGTATCCAGCTACATAAATAAGACCTAAAGGAATCCCACCCCACTCATTTTTGATATTTATTAACATTACTTTCATTTTAAATTTTCTTCTATTTGTTTAATAAATCTTTCTTCAGGGAGCAATTTTCCTCTCTTTTCGCAATACACTTTCATTTTTTGATGGCTTCTTCAATAGCTTCTCTTATTTCGCTGACATATTTCTCTTCTGAAAACAACTTCGCTCTTTTTCTGCAATCAGTCTTCATTTTTTTAGCATTCTTCCATGTCCATTCAATTCCTTTAGATATTCCCTCAAAATTCAAGTCTTGCGGCTCTACTAAATAACCATTTTTCTTGTGGATTATTGTTTCTTTAAATCCTCCTTCGTTTACAGCGATACATGGTTTTCCAGCAGACATGGACTCAATTGGAATCATACCAAAATCTTCATTTCGCGAAAGGTATATTGTGCAACAGCAATTAGCATAATAATCTTGAAGTTTTTTCTCTTCCACAGCGCCAACAAACTGTATGTTAGAATATCCTTCGCACATGGCTTTTATTTCACCCTCCTCAACCCCTCCGCCCAAGACAACTAATTTTTTATCAGGCATTTTTTGAAATGCTTTGATAGCTAAATGAACTCCCTTGCTCTTTTCAAGCCTTCCAGGTGATAGGCAGAAATCCCCAAATTCCTTGAATTTGAAT
Source organism: Nanobdellota archaeon (assembly GCA_018901625.1). Taxonomy (GTDB): domain Archaea; phylum Nanobdellota; class Nanobdellia; order Pacearchaeales; family GW2011-AR1; genus JAHIEM01. The sequence goes on along the minus strand of JAHIEM010000088.1, from coordinate 3,268 downwards.
GCGCCGATATTCACTGGAGGATAAACCACTCTTGAAGAAAGATTGTAATATTTTTTTACTCTTTCCCGGACATTAATTGAATTTGCTAAGATAATATCTGCATTTTTTATGCTTTTCTTATCACTTCGCTGTATAAAAAACATCGCAAACTTTACTAGTGGCCTTAGCAGGGGATTGAAGCTTTTCAAAAACTCTTCGCGACAGTCATACAAATACCTAAGAGGAGTATTGCAATACCAAATATTGGGGCTTGTCCTGAAAGCACCAGCAAGAGGCGCAGGCCAGAAATAAACATATGCATCGTACTTTCTTTTAAAATGTATTCTCTTAAATTTCCATCTCAGGTACATAGTGTTTATAAAAGGAGGTAATTTTTTCTTTAGGAAATTGACTATTTGATATTGTTTAAATTTACTAAACGTCGTTTCAGAATTGTAAATTCCAGTGTATAAATCAACATCGAAATAATCTAACAAAGTCATTATTTCTCTTTCGCCCCCTCCTCTGTTAACTAGAGAGTCAGTTAGAACCGCAATTTTCATTTTTTTGCTCATTTATAGATGTTCAAATATTTGTTTATTAAGCTTTCGTTAGTATCATATGTATTCTTCAATACAACAAAGCTTAAAAATTCACATATGCAGTAAAGTCTATGAAATGTCTTATTACTGGAGCAGCAGGCTTTGTTGGTACTAATCTTTCACTTAGACTTCTTGAAAATGGGCATGAAGTTATAGGGGCAGATTCCCTTTCAAGAAGAGGCTCAGAGCGCAATCTATCAGAACTAACAAATCAGTATCCCGACTTTAGATTTGAACAAAAAGAAATAGAAGATATCCCTGCATTTATTTTTAAGAATTCTCCCCAGATAGTTTATCATTTTGCAGCCCAAGTAGCCGTAACAACTAGTGTCACGAATCCTGTGCGTGATTTTGATATTAATGCTCGGGGAACATTTAATGTGGCCCACGCAGCAAATCAAATAGGGGTACCAGTAATTTATACTTCAACAAACAAAGTTTATGGGGACAATGTTAATCATGTTCCGATAACTGAACTAGAAAAGAGGTATGATTTTGACGGAGAATTGCATGGCAAGGGAATTTCAGAATCATTTCCAATAGACTCCTTTCATCATACACCCTATGGGTGCTCAAAGCTGGTGGGCGATATTTATGTTAGAGAGTTCGGCGGGGTTGTAAACCGATGTTCCTGCATGTATGGTCCAAATCAATTCGGAATTTCTGACCAGGGATGGTTAGCATACTTTGCCGTAAAGATGCTTCTTAAGCAGCCTATTACAATATTTGGCGATGGAAAGCAGGTTCGGGACGCGCTTCATGCAGAGGATGTTTCTAGATTACTGGAAATGCAAGGAATACGTCTTCTTGATAATTCAAAACCAAGCATCCAGGGAAATGTATTCAATATTGGTGGGGGATACAAAAATACAATTTCTTTGTTGGAGCTCTGTGACAGATGGAACATCAAACCATCTTTTAGTGAATGGAGGTCTGCAGACCAAAAAGTGTTCTATTGTGACATCTCAAAAGCAGAACGAGTTCTTGGTTGGAAACCTCAAGTAGGCTTAGATCAGGGTCTGGAAAATCTTCTTCAATGGGCTGAAGCTAGCAAAAAGTTTAACTTTTGATGATTCTTTTGATTATACCCTCATTTTTCAGAAGTATACCTCTAGAGAACCCCAGACAAAATATGCTTTGTTTGCCCAATTATCTATCAGCTATCTCCAAAACTCTTTAAAATAAACTGCTCTAAACAATCCAGCAAGATATCCTGCAAACTTGCAAGAAAAGAAGTTTATAATCTTTCTGAATTCAAACGAACTCCTTCTCTTTGTCTGGATGGACTTAAAAGCAATCACAAACGGAAGCAAAATAAATAAAATGAGGACCACCACGTATTTTACAAAAGGTAATCTAAAAACAAAAAATCTCTCTCTCCAACTAGTTCCAATCCACCTCGCTTGCTTGTAAGTTCCTCTGAGTGTTTCTGGATTTTTGTGATAACATAAAGTGTTTTCTGCAATTGTAGGCATTATTTTATCTCTTAACCAGAATGTTTGGTCATCAGCATATCCGTATTTGGCATCAAATCCTCCCAATTTCAGAAAAACCTTCTTTCTAATTGCCCTAAAAACAGGCACCTCTTTTACATTCTTCTTCGAAACTCTAATCCGCCCCCACAACGCACTGATATAATTTGGATTATTCTTAACGATTTCACTATCATGAGTTGTTCCAGTAATTTCAATATTTTCCAGTATTGGCGAAACAAGATTCTTAAGATAATTCTTCTCAAAGGTCATATCTGCATCGACAAACACAAGAATATCCCCTTCTGCTTTTTTTGCTCCAAGATTCCTTGCATTTCCAGGACCCTGATGATTTTGTTTAAAAATACGAATTCTACTAAACTTTTTAACAACTTCGAGGGTTTTGTCTGTTGAGTCATCATCCACAATCACTATTTCAAAATTCCTGTAAGATTGTTTATTCAAACTCGCCAAACATTTCCCAATATCTTCTTCCTCATTATACACTGGAATTATCACTGAAACGGCTGTTCCCATCATAAAGCTAAAACTTCTTCATTTTAAACTCTTTCTATGCAGGGGATAGTATCCAAAGCATACTAGGAAACTCTGCGCATAAGGAATGTTTAAAAAGACATGCTTGATTTTGTTTTATAACAAAATGGTTTCAAAAAAAGTAGCTATAATTGGTGCCGGTCCAGCAGGACTCACTGCTGCTTATGAACTTTGCAAAAAAGGTTTTAAGATAGAAATCTTTGAGGAAGACCTCATTTTTGTAGGGGGAATATCTAGAACAGTTGAATACAAGGGATTCAGGTTTGACATAGGGGGCCACAGGTTCTTCTCAAAAAACAAAGAAATTGAAAAATGGTGGGAAGATATTCTTGGAAATGATTTTCTGGTTAGGCCAAGACTTTCTAGATGGTATTACCGAAAAAAGTTTTTTAATTATCCCATAAAGCCGCTAGAACTGCTAAAAGTCTTTGGGATTATAGACTCAATCAAAATTGCTTTAAGCTATGCACGGGCAAAGATAAAACCAATAAATCCTGAGAAAAGTTTAGCTGATTGGTGCATAAACAATTTTGGAGCACATCTAGCCAAGCCATTTTTCATAGATTATAACCTAAAACTCTGGGGAGTTCATCCACGGGAATTAAGCAAAGACTTTGCGTCTCAAAGAGTAAAAGGAATATCGTTTACAAGCGCTTTGCG
>JAHIEM010000087.1 GCA_018901625.1 Nanobdellota archaeon | reverse complement strand
GAGAAAGCTTCCAATACTGGACAATTAGTTCAGCAAGAAGTATCTATGAAAGCAGAAGCCATAACCTCAAGATGAGAAGCATTTTAGGTTATGGTAGTTCACTAGTCATCTTGATGATATCCTTGCAGATGTTCAAGAGGGACGCGAATGGGCATTAGAAGCTAGTGATGAAAGATATCGCTTGAAACCTGAAGTAGACGTAAAATTAATTCAACAAAGATGCTATCTTGGTGCAGAAATCGCATTTGGTTTTTATAATTACAAACCCTCTTTTTGGCAAGGAGATGTTTTTCCCAAACCCTCAATGGCTCAATAGCCTGCTTTAGAATAAAATAATCTTCACACAACAGAAGTTCTCTTTCTCATTTCAGCTAAATAAACCTGACAATCTCCATGGTTTGGATGATTGCATGGCTTGTAATCCAAATTTTCACTTCCGCCCCCATAAAGCAAGTCACCATAATTATTCTCTTGAAGTTTGCATTTCCACTCCCCTACTCCAGGACAGTGAACCAAATCTTCTCCCATCCATTCAATGTGCAGGCAAGTTCCATCCTGACTAATTGGAATTGGGTGAATAACTCTAAGCCATCCCTTTACTTGCCTGTCAGTCAACTCTTCTAACTCTTTTTCTGCCATACTGAACCTATCTTTCAATAGTTTATAATAATTTGGATAGCGCAGGCAATATTTCACTGTCTTCTAACAGCGAATAATTTAAAAACCTCTCGTTCTTATAATTTTCATGGCAGCTATGGAGAAAGTAAAATCATTCTTGGCAAAATGCTCGAGAGTCTGGCACATTCTGAGAAAACCCAGCATGGACGAGTTTAAGAATATTGCAAAACTCTCAGCAATAGGAGTTTTGCTTATCGGTGTTATAGGATTTCTCATATCAATGGTTATGCATATTTTCTAAACATGCTTTGTTAAAAATGTGCCTATTTCAACAGACTTATTTAACAGAAAAGGAGGTGGAAGATGATTTCTAAGCTTAGAAAGAAATTTAAAGGCAAAAAACCTCTTGAAGATAATGAAAAGAAAGGGGGTATTATGGCATATAATACCTATGCGGAGGCTGTAAGGAACAGGAGAAGTGACGAAATAACTGTCTATGACCCTGTAACTGGGAGGTATAAAAATGTCAAGATTTACCCTAAAAGAAAAAAGAGGGTATTCTTTACATGGTAGAAATAAATTCAAATCCCTTCTTTATTGAAAGATATGCGGTGATTTCTGAGTTTGCTGATAAGGTCAATAGAGTTTCTGGTGGTGTTTTTGATTATCAAACATATAAGAATAAATATTCTGAACTTATTTCTAGAAAGCAAGAATTTGAAGAATGGGAAGCATTTCTAAAGAAGTTCTTTACTTCAGTTATAAGCGATGCATGTGTTTATTTAATAGATTTTGCTACAAAAAATAAAGGACCAAGAGAGATTTTTAATGAGGAGATAAAGATAATAAATCAAATAAAAAAGAGAGTGGACGTTAACAATTTAAGATATGAAGAACTTGTTACTTTAAGAATAGAAATTGATGATATAGGCAAGGTCATAGAGGAAAAGATTACATTTTGTAAGAAAGATAGATTTTGGAAATGGGCTGAGAGAATAATCAGCTACCTACTGGGAATAATTACCACAGTAGTATTATATTTTATACTGAAGAAGGTTTAAGCTACTTTTTATAAAGAATTAATCAAATACTTTAAAATTGTCTTCATATTCGCCTTTTTTGTCTAAAGGAAGTCTAAAAGCCCTCATATCAATATCTTTTACTTCTCTTGTTCTTTCTGCTTCTAACCAATGTTTGTGTTCCCAATTAATATACTCTGCAACTTTTTCAGAAGGAGCAAAAAATGACTTATTTAACAGAGTCTACTTATTTAACAATGATTCTAACAGTATCTCCGAAACAAAAGACAAAATGAGATGGGCATAGCCATCTCATTAATCAAGAAAAGAATAATGCTCGCCCCATTCACAGACCCAAATATCTCTGCAAAAAGATTATTCTTTACCTTGTTTAGTCCATTTTTTTGAAACATCAGCTAACTGAATTAAAAATTCTTTAAAGCTTCCTTCTTCCTTGAAAAAGCAAATCCAGATTGTTTGAAGCATCTGCTCAAACAAGAAAAAGAAATATCTTATTTTCATATCTGTTGATTTGCATTTGATTCTCGCTTCGTCCTGAACTCTGAATGAAGTTTCAATTCTCCATCTTTTTTTATAAGTTAATAATAAATCTGATAATGCAACTTTCTCGACGTTAGTCGAGAAAATCCAGTCATAATTCTTCTCTGATTTCAGGTCATAAATCTGCTTAAGAAAAGCAAGATAGGTATCTCCCTCATAAGTTGATTGATTTTTATTCACAGTAAAATCATGAACAAAAATTGTTTTCTTTTCTTCTAATTCTTCAAATAATTGT
>JAHIEM010000086.1 GCA_018901625.1 Nanobdellota archaeon | reverse complement strand
TTTGCTTGAATCACCTATTGGTGAAGGAATATTTTTTGCTGGAGAAAAACATGTTTCAATAAGAATAGTTGCCTCATATACTGAAGATCAAATTGTTACTACTTCTCCTGAAGAAATGGAAAAAATCAAAAAACTTAAAAAGATAAAAAAGAATGAGTGATGTTTCTCCTGTCATTTTGCTTATAGCTATACTATTAGACATATTCGGTTTGTTTTGTCTAATATTGACTTTTACCGTAGGCGCCACAATAGGAGAGGGACTATCTTTTGTTCCGGACATTCTTGGACTAATTCTTATAGGTGGCAGTGAAATGTTTATGAAACGACGCCAATCCTTTTCTCAGGCAAAAACAGTCGGAACATCAGCAGTTTCTAATGCTAAAAAACAAAGCGGACTAAAATTTTTAGGCACTTTTATCGGAGAATTATTGCCTTTTGTAGGAGCATTCCCTTTTTGGACCATCCATGTACTTTTTAGCTATGGGCCTTCTGAATCAGAAGATGGCGAACCTGCCAGTGATATAACTTAATTTTTAAAATGAAAATTTATTTTTCTCGCATTCTTTTATTATCAATCCTATCTTTTTCGCTTTTAATAGCTTACTCTGCATCATTTGCAAAAGATTTGTCAGTAGATTATCCAGACATCCCAGGGATAGATACCCCAACTACGAGCGGAACACCTCTCTCTGTTTTTTTAAATTACGCCTATTCTTTCGCTATTTTTATAGGAGCTGGCCTTGCTTTTATTCTATTAATATGGGCTGGAATTAAATATATAACTTCTAAAGGAAACCCAGATAAGCTTACAGATGCTAGACAGCAAATTACTGCTAGTATTATAGGACTAACAATCATTTTGGGATCATATATGATACTCAACACAATTAATCCTCAACTGGTTGAACTGAATTTTCCGGCCATATCAATAAATGCCCCTGGTATTGATATTCCTTCACAAATAAATACTTCCCCTATTAAAATCCAAGAAATCCCCGTGGGTACTCTTATCACCTCTGAAATCACTTTATCTTCTTTTATGGTAACCCGGGAAACAGACCCTAGAATAGATATAGTAGACCCGGATGATGAGCCAATCTATAATCATTATTTTGAATCTGAAGCAACTAAATATCCAACAGATTATCAGGGCGGACTAGAAGGCAGACGACTCAAAAGAATTCACGAAGTTGCAAGCACGACTTTACCAGCAGTAACTTTTTTTAAAGAAATTTATGGAGATTTCTTAAGTGCGACAGAAGAACTTGTTGATGCAATAGACGATCTATATAACCTTACCCTAGAGTGTACCTGCAATAATTGCGACAGAGGAAGCTGCACACCTAATGGTGGGTGTATCTGTAATTGTGTGTGTACTGGCCCAATTTGTCCCGACATAGGCGCAATAGACTCTTTGCTAGACTCTATCCCTGATTATTATAAAGATCCAGATTCATTGGTCCAATGCAAATTAGCTCATTTAGAATATTACGCAAGAGGATTTGACGCTTTTTTAGAAGGTTCTTCTAACTTAGTAAAAACAGACAATAGCGACTACGAAGATAATTCTTATTGGCATAGCGATGAAGCAGAAGAGCTAAGAGCACAAATTGAAGAATGTATAAATCAGGGAATGATAGAACAAGACCAATATGATGACGGTGACATAGATAATAATCATTGGAGCACAGAAGAACTAATTGATCTTATGGCTAATGTGGAAAATAAAGGAACTTATACACCAAAAACAGATCCAGCGGAAAGGGACATAGAAACGAATATGGCACATCTCCAGGCAAATATAATCTTTTTAGAGGGTAGTAAAACCGTATTAAACCCTGAACACCCTGCTGGTTGTTTCCCTCAAGCATATAGCTTTCTCCAAATACCTCAAATTGTCGATTCTCTAGGATTTAGTCTAGATGATTTTTATAGTGTGCCCCTTGGCGATGTCAGGGTGATTGAAGATCCAGCTACATTCTACTGCCCCTTAGCACCCATAGACCCAAATAGAGAAACCATGCTCTTAGATTATATACCACAAGAAACTTCCTGTGAACCTATTGTAGAAATCCCCATAGGCAATACTATAGATGAATCTTTAAAATTGATGAATAATATATTTGATGAAATCAAAAAGATCTATGATAAGGGAAAAGAAATGGTGGATAAAGCATTGTCAGTAACCGACAAAGAAAAAGGGTTGGCAAAAGAAATGTTCGATCGTATTGGAGATTATCTATCATTAGTAGAATCATTGAAATCATTGAATTGTTCAAGTAGTTGCTATAGTGAATGCAATACTCACAATTATACTGACGCAGATGGCAAGCCACACTGTATCTGTAGCTGTAGTTCATGCCAACCGCTTGGCGATTTCTCGCAGCTAAAACAGGAAATATCGTCTATGCGCGGAGAAATCAAACAATTACAAATCAAAATGCAAATCATTTATAACAAAATAGAAGCAAACGAAACAAGTATTTACGACTCCTTTTATAAACTTAATAGTGAATATCCAGACATAGATCCCTTACATCCAAGCGGTCACCCGGAAGCTGGAGAAAGAGTTCCTATAGAAAAAGATATTTGTTGTGAAGGACCAGGAGGATATTGCCGTGACCCTGATACCAACGAACTTATAATGGCAGACGGCATGGCAGAAGAGAGAGAATATACTTTAGAAGAAAAATTACTCCAAATTCAAAAACTACTAAACAGATCAAGAGATTTTGGAACTTATAAAATTTTACTAGACCAACTTATTGGCCTAGGTCTTGCAGACGCAGAAGAGTTGACAAATCTCTATGAAACAACTGATATTTTGCTAGACCTCTCTAATTGTGATGTATTAATTGCTCAAATAGCCGAGCAAACTGAATCAGGTCATTCGCAAAAATTATTAGAGGGTTGTTGGTTGGCTAAATCAGAAAATCTAAATCATCTTGATTCTAAAATTTGCAGTATAGACCCTCCTTATGACTGTGACTACTTTAACCCATTAGTGCGAGAAAGAAAGAGCGAATTATTGTGCTATTGCTTTGAGCATGCATTTTATCCCACTATTGCTAATAATTTCTTCTGTTGTAATATAAAGAATTAGCCTATTGTTTTATGAATGTTAAAAAAATAATTACAATTGCTGCACTGTCTTGTATTTTTCTCTTTCTCATAAATATAACCTCCACAATCGCTACTACCATAGAAGCTCCTTTACAAATAGATTATCCAGAATTTCCAAACATTGATACGCCAGAAGGTCATCCTGTTTTTCTGCCTGACTACATACGCTATATTTATTATTTTGCCATTATTAGTGGCGGTATCATCGCTTTTTCTGTTGTTATAGCGGGTGGGTTCCGCTACTTAACCTCTGTGGGAAATCCAGCACAAACTACTGATGCACGCAATCAAATAATAATGGCTCTAATAGGATTAACTGTGATTTTTGGCTCCTATATAGTTCTTAATGAAATAAATCCTGACCTGGTATCTATTCAGCCACCAATACCTAGTTATTTGACAGGAGAAGGAATAGTAATTTATGGTGACAGTAACTGTGGAGATGGATCCAATGGATATCCTGGTTTATATAAGGAAGTCCCGATGGGTATAAAATATGGAATTATAAAAGGCACTCAATCTGTTAGATCTATAGATGTTCATTCTTTTTGGACACTTGAATCTACTCCATATCTTAGTAAAATTGAATTCTTCCAAAATCCTGACTGCACACTAGATCCTTTGGTAAGCCACACATTTATTCCTAACGCTCCCAATGTTTGCGTACCAATTAGCGGAATAACTAATGTCCAGTGTGTTAAATTAACACGACACATCCCTGGAGTCTGGCTGTTTAGTTACGAAAATGGAGACCCTACAAACCCAGACCCTAGAAGGGGTGTTTATAAGGTTTTTCAAGGCGATTGGTCTAATCTGCCAGATGGACTAAGGAATAATGTGCGAACAATTGCACTTGTTCCCGACACAAATAAAGGAATCACTTATGGCACAATAATGCATCAAAACACAGGCCCAAGATATGAAGAAAAGGGTTGGGCTCATTTATATATTCCTTCAAGCAATGATATGACTACTACTATTTTTACTGGTCCTAGAATTCAGAATACTAATGTAGATTCTATTACTGTTTTCCAAACTAGCGAACTTGCTCCTGATAGAGCAGTAACTGTTTTTGAAAACAGTGATGAGAGGTGCCAACCAGATGGATCAGGTATATGCCAAGATGCTAGAATTGTACACGAGTGGTCAGAAATGAGCCCATTAACTATAATGGGTGGGACTATTACGCTAGATAGTAATATAGCAAGGGGTTTTGTTTTAGAAGAAGGCGTAGACGAATGGTGGACAGGAGGAGACACTGTTGTTACTTGTAATGATGTTTCCGCTATGAATTGGATAGGACATATTACATGGAGAACTGGCGGATGTTTTCGAGGAGTTTCTGCTATAAAGTTTGAAGAGGGCTCGTCATATTTGGCCGTCCTATATAATGATAACCAAAACGCCATGGTCATTGATGGAAGCGTAAGAAATCTTGGAACTTATAAATTTAACGAACAAACAGCTAGAGTATTTGTAATACGGGTTCGGAGATAATAAATAACTAAACCGGCTTTATAACCACTTTTCTTTCTAAATTATAACCCCTACTTTCAGTAGAAACATCGCTTCTTTCTTTTAATTCTATATGAATAATTCTTCTTTCATAAGCTGGCATTGGCGCCAGCTCTTTTTCTGTTTTAGACAAAG
>JAHIEM010000010.1 GCA_018901625.1 Nanobdellota archaeon | reverse complement strand
GGTTTAGTGATGGAGGAGTTGAAATTTATGATTCCAATAATAAAGTAATAAATAATCATTTTTCTAACTCTGAACTTATTGGCTCAGGAGACTTATGGAACACTACTATAAAAGAAAATATATTTAATCAATCGGGTATTTGGCTTGTTCCAAGGGGTATTTGGGGTGTTCCAGATATTTTTTACAATGGAGAGTTTTCAATAATGAATAATAAATTCTTTGGAACATCAAAGTATTATGGCAATACGATAATTGTTCTTTGGTCAGTAAGTAATTCAGAGATAAGCCATAATTATGCTAAAGCAGATAACAATGCTTCAATTTTTATAGATTTAAGGTCTATCAGCGACTCTGATTATGTAGAACGCCCCTGTTTAAATAACTCAATCTTCGATAACGAGATACATGGGGGCATCATTTCTGACCCTAACGAATCTCTTAACATCTACTGTGTGAATGGCATTGGAAATCATTATTTCGACGGGGCGATTGGACCAACCTGTCTAGATTCTGATAGCGATGGAGTTAATGATTATCTCGATAAATGCCCAAACACAACGGTAAACCAGATAGTCTACGGATGCTCGTGTGAACAAATCTTAGCATTTAAGCCAGGCAATAATGGCGGAGAGCTCAAGAAAGGATGCTCAAAAGGCACAATTGAAGTTTTCACAAAAGGTATTGGTTGGGCTAAAAACCTATTTGGTTAATTAGACTTAAAAAGAACAAAAAAGATGATGATTCACACCCTCACTTCGTAGATGCAACTTATCCTGAGAAAGAGCCATGGAAAACCAATATTTATTTTGGACTAAGAGATGGGTCGGGTTCTCATGCACACCTCGTTGCTAGTGGGGCGGCAGTTTGGTATTTGAGAGACGCAGAAGGCAAAGAAATCATTAAAGATGGTGAAGAGGCGGTTAAAGTTTCTCTCAAGACTGAATAAGAGTGCTATGCCCTCTTATGCTCGGCGGGGGCATTTTTCTTATCGTCGACAAAATCGATATTTTGAAAAAGGGGGCATAACTATTACCCTTTGTTTGCCTGCAAGTTCCAACCATTCCAATTTCTTATCCAATATCTGTTGCTAATTCCAAATTTCCTGCAAACTGCACATTCATCAAATTGCCTTGTGGATGGGTGACAAAAAGAGCTGTTTCGCATAATATTTACAAATTCTTTATGGGTGATTTCATCAGCACCAATGCTCTCTCCAATCTCTTTCATTTTTTCATAACACTTCCTTCCATAATTTTCAGATTTTAAGTCAATTTTTCCGCATTTAGCACAGCAATTACCAAAAAACCAATTGATTATGTGCTCTTTTTTGTATTTCTTTTTCATATCTTTTCTATTATCTCCATAAGAGAATATTTCTTCTTATGTTTTAGTATTACTTCCTTTTTTGTTTTTTTGTAAAAACTTCCAGCGCTATCAATCTTCTTTATCTCTTTTAATAATTGCCCCGCTTTTTTGTAAGGCCACCCGGAACCGTGGCTAATATTTTCAAAACAAAACCTCCTTAAAATTTGGCAAGAGTAATCAGGATAAATTTTTGATAGTTTTTTAGCTAAAAGCTCTAGATATTCTGCATCTGACAAGTCTTGCCCATATTCATACGCATTTTTATAATCTTCTTCATTAAAGTATATTCTTGAAACAAATTCGTTCCACTTATTCTTTTTTGCTGCATCTAACAGCTTTCTAAGATATTCTTTCCATTCATCATTTTTGCATTCATTCTTTAATTTTTTAGCATAACTTATTTCTCCTATTTTTTTAGCGAGGTTAAATAACAGCTCTTTAGCTTCTTTATCCCTGCCAAATCTCTTTAATAGCACTATTTTTCTATTTTCAATATCTTCTGAAAATTCTTTTTGTTTTTCACACTCTTTCAAAGCTTCTTCAAATCTTTCAAGCTGAATCAATTTATCAATAGTGTCTAAAGAAAAACACTTATCTCTAGAAAGTTCTAGGAATTTTTCATTTGCCCCTATTTTTTCATACAATTCTAAATAAAATTGATCGTAATCATCAGCATCGTCATAAGAGTCTTCCTCCTCTTTAACATTCTCATCTTTCTTGTAATACTCTTTGATTAATTCTACATCCCCTAAATTTTTGCACATTCCTAAAAAAGATTTTTCATAACTTTCTTCCATGCCATATTCGTCTTTTTCCATTAGTTTAAGAATCTTTTTTATAAACTCTATTTTTTCTTCTTTAGATGGGTTTGTTGTTGCAAATATCTTACCATAAAGTTCATACCACTCTTCAAGAAAATCCGATATGGCCCCTTCGTCATCGTGTACGCTATCCATCCCATGTATAATTATGCCTGAAGCTTTTTCTATTTCTTCTAATAATTTCTTTCCCCATAAGGACTTGCTTTTTTTAATTCCATTAAGAATTAACTCTAGTTCAGAAATAAGCTCTCTGATTTCATTCCAATCCCAATATCTAGAGAAAATTATCCGTATTTTTTGCACAATTTCGTTCTTTCGTAAGACTATCAGCGATTTTAATTCGGGATTTCTGCGTATCATCTCGGCTACAAGGGTTACTAACTCTTCTTTATCTTTATCTGAGATTATTTTTTCTATCGGCTCTCTGCTGAACTTATCTTCCTTGTCAGTTGCCCCATCAGGTTTTTTCTTTCCACTGAACTCTTCTTTCTCTGAAATCCATTTTAGCAGCAAGGCAGCAGAGTGCTTGCAATTAAATTCACATGGACAGGTGCAATCACAAATAATATCCCCCTCAGACTCAAGCGAGATAGTTACCTTATATCGTTCATTTCCCACTACGACTCCCATGATAGTAGTATTATCAAGAAGTTCTATAGATTCAACTAACCCCTCTTCAAAATATTCTTCTCCTTTTGAGAAGATGTTCCCATCAAATAACTCTTCAATATCTTCTTTGGTTATATCTTTTATTGAATCCATGCTACTTTATGAACAAACAACTTTCTATAAATCTTTCGCTACGCTCATGTTTATGCTGTAATCCTAATCTCGCCGCCTGTCTTTAAGAATAACCCGACAGAAAGGTTTAAATCTAAAATAAACATTGAATTACCATGGAAAAGAAAGAAGACAAAAAGGCAAAATTTCTAAGGGTTTATGCTAATGTACCTGAAAATTTAAGAGGAGACATAATTGCAGTCATTGATAAAAAGCCATATACCTGGAACACTTCATTTTTAGAGATAAACGATAACACCGAACTCGGAAGGAAAATTTTAAAAGCACTTGAAGAAATAAGAATACTATGAGCGAAAATGAAGAAAGTTTTAATGAAAAGTTGAAAGAAATTGTGATCATGAGAATAAATGCAATTTCATCAAACCTACGGTTGTCAATAGGAGGCGGCGAAACAATGTCAAAAGAGGAGATGATAGATCATGTAAAAAAAGAAGACGAGACAGGCAGACAAATTCTTAAATCTCACCTGTCATTCTTAAAAGCAGTCGCCAATGGAGAGTTTACTAAAGCTATAAGTTCGGTTTAATGTCAGAAATACTTCTTATTTCTGAGCATCCTAAAAACAAGAGGATTTACAAACCAATATGTTTAAATGTAAGTGTCCCATTGTTTTTTTGATATGAAAAGAGGAATTATTATAACGCTTCCAAGACATGATCAAGTAACTGAATATCTATCGCAATATTCTTATCAGATAGAAGACGCTGCAAATGAGAATGGAATAGAAATAAAAAAGCTTAAAGATGAAGAAGCAAATAGAGAAGAATTTGAAAAGGTAATGAAAAAACTAGACTACAAAATGGTTATATTTAATGGCCATGGTTCAGCTGATTCTATTGATGGAAACAAAAAGCCAATAGTTAAGATTGGAGAAAATGAAGCATTGTTAAAAGAAAGGATAACATACGCAAGATCCTGCCATGCGGCACTAGTCTTGGGGAGAGAATGTATGAAAGATAGCAAAGAAGGATGTTTCATAGGTTACGATAGACCATTTCAATTTTATGTTAACATTCAATGGACTGGAAGTCCATTAAAGGACAATGTTGCAAGATTATTCTTAGAGTCTTCTAATCTTGTCCCAATTTCAATAATCAAAGGCAATTCAACAATCTCTGCTCATGAGAAATCTAAAAGAAGCACACTGAAGAATATCAAAAAGATTTTAAGAAACAAAAATGAAGACTCTTATTTAATTGCAGAGGGATTATGGAATAACTATCTTGGGCAAGTCGTTCTAGGCAATGAGAACATAAAATTATAGACATGAATCAGTCTATTTTATACCCCTATCAGTAACTCTACGTCCGGCGGGGGCATTACCCTCTACATGATAAATAATAGAAGTAGAGGGTAAGATTTATAAACCCTATTCTCCTAGATAATTTATGGTTTACGTATACAAGAAGATAATTGGAGGAATTCCTTACTATTATCTCAGAGCATCAGAAAGAAAAGGCAAAAGAGTAATTGCCAAAGACATTGCTTATTTAGGGAACTCTATAGAAGAAGCAAAAAAATCCCTTGATAATCTCACTCAGTATAAAGACAAGATAAGAAAAGCTTACAAAACAATCCATAATTTTACTGAATCAAATTATTACTTAGAAAAGATAAATGCGCAAAAATTAAAGAAGGATTTATTTTTAGGAGATAAACTAAAAGAAGTTGAAGCATGCAAACTTCACTATCATTCTGTATTTCAGAAGCTTGATTATAATACCAAATCTGAAGTTCTGAAGAATTTTATTATAGAATTCGCATTTAACACCGCTTCAATAGAAGGGAATACTATAAACCTGCAGGAAGCAAGAAATCTCCTGGAAGAGGGATTAACTCCCAAGGACAAAACTCTAAGAGAGATTTATGACTTGCAGAATACTGAAAAAGTATTCACCAAAATTTTTGAATCCAAAAAAGAATTAAGCCACGAATTCATTATCAAAATTCATGATAACTTACTTGAAAATATTGACGCAAGAAAAGGCTACAGAACAGTAGACGTGAGGGTAATAAGAGCTAATTTCAAGGCAACTCCATCCCCCTATGTGAAGACAGACATGGATTTATTGTTAAAATGGTATCATGAAAATAAGAATAAGTTGCATCCTCTTGTTTTAGCTACAATATTCCACCATAAATTTGAGAAAATCCATCCATTTATGGATGGAAATGGAAGGACAGGAAGAATGATCCTGAATTACATTCTTTTGATAAATAATTGTCCCCCAACAGTTATTCATAGAAAAACAAGAGTAGAATATCTTGCCGCACTAAGAGAAGCTGATAAAAGCGACTTAACAAAGGCAAAGATTAAGGATTATCTGGCAATAGTTCAGTTTAATGCAAATGAGATGATTGATACTTACTGGAGCATTTTTCTATAACTTATTTTATACCCCTATTGATAACTCCACGTCCGGCGGGGGCATATCATAGTTTGATGACAATTAAGGGATGTTTTTTGTATATACAAAAAACTATACAGATTCCTTTTAAAAAAGGAGTTTGTTTACATCCCATGAAACTATATCCATACAAGCACAAGGAAAGATACCTAAAGTGGGAGGAAAAGACACAATCAGGAATACCCGAGATTAGTGAGTTTAATTCTAGCCCAATTAAGAATTATTTGAGTGATATGGAAAGGGGCATTATGAGAAAAGCGCAAAAGCTTAAGAACTAACATAGCTATCCTTTTGAATCTAATTAACAAGAATTGGAAGTAGAATACTTTATTAAGCGATTTTTAGATACTATAAAATGGACAAAGCTAATTCAGAAAACGAATCTACAAATGCGGAAGAGACAAACATTCAGCAAGAGACGTACAGGCAGCTAGCAGAAGAAAGATTAAACCAAATAAAATATTTGCAGGCGGATTTTGATAATTACAGGAAAAAATTTGAAAAAGAAAAAGAAAGCATCATAAAACTTGCTAATGAAAACCTAATAAACGAATTGATTGTGATACTTGATGATTTTGATAGTTCGGTCAGATTGACTGAAAATGAAAAAAATAAGGAGGGAATATTGTTAATGCAAAAGAAGTTTTTTGCTCTGCTCCGAAAACACGGATTAAAGGAGATTGAAGCTTTAGGTAAAAAATTTGATCCTTATTTTCATGAGGTATTATGCAAGGGGTTAAGCGAGCAGAATGAGGACGAAGTAATTGAAGAAATACAAAAAGGATATGTCCTTGGTTCAAAGGTAATACGACCGACAAAAGTGAAAATATCAGAGAATACCTTTAAAAACAAACAATAAGACTGAATAATATGAAAAAAGAAAAAATTATTGGAATTGATCTTGGTACTTCAAATAGCCAAGCTGCCGTAGTTCTTGGCGGAAAGCCAACAATCATCCCTTCAGCTGAAGGAGTAACTGTCGCTGGAAAGATGTTTCCATCTGTTGTAGCATTTACAAAGGACGGAGAGTTATTAGTTGGAGAGCCTGCAAAAAGACAAGCAGTAACCAATCCAAAGGGAACGATAATGAAAGCAAAAAGAAAGATTGGAACTGATTTAAAATATTCAATCTATGGCAAAGAGTATACTCCACAGCAAATTTCATCATACATTCTGCAAAAAATAAAAAGAGATGCGGAGAGCTTTTTAGGCGAAGAAGTCAAAAAAGTAGTTATCACAGTTCCCGCATATTTCAATGATAATCAAAGGACAGCAACAAAAGATGCAGGTAACATCGCGGGGTTAGAAGTAGTACGGCTTGTAAATGAGCCAACGGCTGCATCCATGGCCTATGGGCTTGACAAAGAGGGAGAACATAAGATTCTTGTTTTTGATTTAGGAGGCGGGACATTGGATGTTACAATAATGGAATTTGGAGATGGGACATTCAATGTCATTTCTACTTCTGGAGACACTCAACTAGGCGGGAGTGATATGGATGAATTATTAATAAAATGGGTTATTGAAGAATTCAAAAAACAATCTGGAGTTGATCTAAGTGAAGATATGACTGCAATGCAAAGGGTTAGAGAAGCAGCAGAAAAAGCAAAAATAGAGCTGTCTAGTGTCATAGAGACCGAGATAAATCTTCCGTATATAACTGCGACAAATACCGGGCCTAAGCACCTGCTTTTAAAAATAACCAGGGGAAAATTAGAGCAAATAATCGAACCTATTGTAAAAAGATGTCTTGGTCCTGTAGAACAAGCATTAAAAGATGCTAAAATCAAGAAAGAAGAAATATACAGAATAATACTTGTTGGTGGCCCTACAAGAATGCCAGTCATCCAGAAATTTATTGAAGAGAATATTGGAAAGAAAGTTGAAAGAGTAGTGGACCCAATGGAGTGTGTTGCTATGGGGGCTGCAATACAAGGAGCAATCTTATCAGGAGACATTAAAGATATTGTCTTACTGGATGTAACCCCTCTTACACTTGGAATAGAGACTTTAGGTGAAGTAATGACACCTTTGATAGAAAGAAATACAACTATTCCCACAAAGAAAAGCCAGATTTTCTCTACAGCAAGTGATTTCCAGAATGCTGTAACCATCCATGCATTGCAGGGGGAAAGACCAATGGCAAAAGATAATGTAAGTCTTGGTAATTTCAATCTAGTCGGACTGCCTCCTGCGCCAAGAGGAATTCCCCAGATAGAAGTAACCTTTGACATAGATTCCAATGGTATAATCAGTGTAAAGGCTAAAGATTTAGGCACAGGAAAAGAGCAAAAAATGACGGTTACAGCATCCACCAAGCTTTCTGACAAAGATATTGAAAAAATGGTAAAAGAAGCAAAAGAACATGAAGAAGAAGATAAGAAGAAAAAAGAAGAAATTGAAACTAGAAACAATGCTGATTCTATGATATACAGCTTTGAGAAAACATTAGGAGAACTTGGAGAAAAATTAACAAAAGAAGAAAAAGCAAAAATAGAACAAGCAATAAAAAAAGCTAAAGATTCGTTGAAAAGTGATAATCTGCAGGAGATAAAAAACTCAGCTGATGAACTGGGAAAAATAATGCAGGAAGTAGGAACAAAGATATATCAGGAAGCTGCTAAAAAGTATGCAGAAGAAAAAGGTAAAGAAAAAACAGAAGTTTCAGAAGATGATAACATTCGGGACGACAAAAAAGACGATGCTATTGATGCAGAATATGAAGTCAAAGATGGGAAAAAAGATTAAAAATATATGATTAAATTCTTTAAAATATAAACTAAGTTTATCGATATAATGGCAGAAAAAGATTATTATAATATCCTTGGAGTTGAAAAAAATGCAAGCCAGGAAGAAATAAAAAAAGCATTTCGACAACTTGCAAGAAAATATCATCCTGATGTGAATCAAGAGAATAAAGATGCAGAAGAGAAATTTAAAGGGATAAACGAGGCTTTTCAAGTGCTTGGTAATGAAAAAAAGAAAGCTCAATATGATAATTTAGGCAGTTCGGCATTTAGTTCGCAGGAAATGAATGGTTTTGATAGTCAAAAGCCTAATTTTGAGGATCTATTTTCTGATTTTGGCTTTGGAGACATATTTAATATATTTAATAGAGAAAGAGATAATGAACAGGAAGACTACCTGGAAGGAGCTGATCTAAGATACAACATTGAAATAACACTTGAAGAAGCATTTTATGGGGTAAAAAAAACATTTGAAATACCTGTCCATAAAACATGCAACAAATGCAAAGGTTTAGGAGCAGAAGAAAGACATCTAAAAGAATGTGATAAATGCCATGGACATGGAAAGATAAAAATCTTAAGAAGGCAGGGATTTAGTCAATTTGTTAGTGTAATTCATTGTGATAAATGCCATGGACATGGAAAAATTGCAACAAAATATTGTGATAAATGCAAAGGCAAAGGGAAAATAGAAGAAAATCAAAAGATTGAACTTAAGATACCAAGAGGAGTTAACTCCGGACAATATTTGAGAATAGAAGGAAAAGGGGAACCTGGAAGAAATGCCCCGTCAGGAGACTTGTATGTCATAATTCATGTAAAGAAACATAATGAATTTAAAAGAGAAAATGAAAATCTGTTTTTAGATAAAAGAATAGACTTGATTACAGCGATATTTGGAGGAAGTGCAGAAATCCAGGGTATTGATAAAAAAATTAAATTAAAGATTCCTGCTGGAACCGAGAGCCATATTCCTTTTAGACTGGCAAAACAAGGCATGACATTTATAGACTCAAAAAAAAGGGGAGATTTATTTGTAAGGATAATAATAGATATTCCTAAACTTGACCAAGATAAAGAAAAAATGTTTAAGAAATTAATGGAATAAAGAAATTGCTGATAATACTTAAGCATCAAAAAAACAGTGTGTCACCACATCCTAAACAGGCTGCCCCATAATTAATTTAAAAAACAGGGCTCATCTCAATCTTATAACCTATCTACAACTTCATAAAGGACTTTATTAATAAAATATATTTATATTGGAATGATT